>DASYTV010000294.1:0-5414 GCA_036001885.1 Actinomycetes bacterium | reverse complement strand
TGCGCCAGACCACGGGCGCGGAACAGGGAGTAGCACGGCATGGCCGTCGTAACCATGCGCCAGCTCCTCGAGAGCGGCGTCCACTTCGGGCACCAGACCCGACGGTGGAACCCGAAGATGAAGCGCTACATCTTCACTGAGCGCAACGGCATCTACATCATCGACTTGCAGCAGTCGCTGTCCTTCATCGACAGGGCATACGACTTCATCAAGGAGACCGTCGCCCACGGTGGGTCGATCCTTTTCGTCGGGACCAAGAAGCAAGCCCAGGAAGCAATTTCCGAGCAGTCCACCCGCGTCGGAATGCCGTATGTCAACCAGCGTTGGCTGGGCGGCATGCTCACGAACTTCTCCACCGTCCACAAGCGTCTCCAGCGTCTCAAGGAACTCGACGAGATCAACTTCGACGACGTGGCCACGAGCGGGATGACCAAAAAGGAGCTGCTGTCGCTGCGGCGGGAGAAGGACAAGCTCGAGCGCTCACTTGGTGGCATTCGGGACATGCAGAGGGTGCCGAGCGCTATCTGGGTGATCGACACCAAGAAGGAGCACATAGCCGTCGGCGAGGCTAAGAAGCTCGGCATCCCAGTGGTCGCGATTCTCGACACCAACTGCGACCCGGATGAGGTCGACTACCCGATCCCGGGCAATGATGATGCGATCCGCAGCGTCAACCTGCTCACCCGGGTGATCGCGGACGCCGTCGCCGAGGGCTTGATCGCCCGGGCGGGTGCCGCCCCCAGCGGCGAGGAGAAGCCGGCCGGGCGCGAGCTGGGCGCGGAGGAGCCGCTCGCAGAGTGGGAGCGTGAGCTGCTCGCCAGCCAGTCCGCCGAGGCGGGGGCCGCTGCCGAGCCAAACACAGTCGCTGAGCCAATACCGGCTGGAACCGGCCAGGCCGAGGCGGCAGCACCGGTCGAGTCTGCGGCCGGTCCCGCCGAGAGTGTCGCCGCTGAGGCGGGAGCTGCTGCGACCGGAGCCGCTGAGGCGGACGCTGCTCAGACCGGCGCTGCTGAGGCGGGAGCTGCTGAGGCCGGAGCTGCTGAGGCCGGAGCTGCTGAGGCGGGAGCTGCTGAGGCGGGAGCTGCTGAGGCGGGAGCTGCTGAGGCGGGAGCTGCTGAGGCGGGAGCTGCTGAGACCGGAGCCGCTGAGACCGGAGCCGCTGAGACCGGAGCCGCTGACGCCACAGCGACTGCAACCGAAGAAGCCGGCAACGCTCACTAGGTGCCGGCTCTCCGTAGGCGGGGAGCGGGCATAGGCGTGTCCGCGCTCCAGTCAACCGTGCCTTACCGTTAGCGCGACCACAGACGAGGATCGAAAGTTCAAGACCATGACTGACTTCACCACCGCGGACGTCAAGCGGCTCCGCGACACTACCGGCGCCGGCATGATGGACGCGAAGAGAGCCCTCGAGGAGACCGGCGGCGACTTCGACCAGGCCATCGAGGTGCTGCGGGTCAAGGGCGCAGCGAAGGCCGCGAAGCGGGGCGCCGAGCGTACCGCGGCGAATGGCCTCGTCGTCGCGGCCGAAGGCGCGATGATCGAGCTTGCCTGCGAGACCGACTTCGTGGCAAAGAACGAGCAGTTCCAGCAACTCGCCGCCGATATCGTGGCGCATGCGGCAGCCACGAAGACCGGCGATATCGCCGCCCTCCTCGGCGAAAAGCTCGCCGACGGCAGGACGGTTGAGGAGAACATCGCGGCGGTGGCAGCGGTCATCGGCGAGAAGCTCGAGCTACGCCGCGTCGTCGTGTTCGACGGCCAGGTGGCGTCCTACATGCACCGCCGGTCGTCCGACCTGCCACCGCAAGTCGGCGTGCTCGTCGAGTTCACCGGAGAAGACCTCCAGGCCGCGAGGAGCGCCGCGATGCAGATCGCCGCGATGCGCCCACAGTACGTCTCCAAGGACGAGGTCCCCGCGGACGTCGTCGCCGACGAGCGGCGCATCGCCGAGGCCACTGCGCGCGAGGAGGGCAAGCCAGAAGCCACACTCCCGAAGATCGTCGAGGGCCGGCTGAACGGTTTCTTCAAGGACGTCGTCCTGCTTGAGCAGGCCTCTGTCCACGAGAACAAGAGGACCATGAAGCAGCTGCTCGACGACGCAGGTGTCGGGGTGACCCGTTTCGCCCGGTTCGAGGTCGGCCAGGCATAGTCGGCCAAGGCTGCCTGATACTCGTACGAAGCGCAATGCGGCACCGCTGGCGCGCCGCGCCGCAAGACCCGAGTCTGGCGGGGGACACTTCCGCCGCGTGAGGAGGCCGCGTCGTGGACGGAACTGAGCAGGCCCGCACCGCGGCGGCCGCCCCGATGGGTCACGCCCCGTTGGAGCCACCCCATGGCGGTTACCGCAGGGTCGTACTCAAGCTTTCAGGTGAAGCGTTCGGCGGCGGCAAGGTAGGAGTCGATCCCGACACCGTTCAGAGGATCGCCGGCCAGATCGCCGCGGTGGCCCGCCCGCAGGCCGCCCTTGCGGACGGCCTTCCGCCGGCCCAGGTGGCCATCGTGGTGGGTGGTGGCAACTTCTTCCGCGGCGCCGAGCTTTCTGAGGCAGGCATGGATCGCGCCCGTGCGGACTACATGGGCATGCTCGGCACGGTAATGAACTGCCTTGCTCTGCAGGACTTCCTGGAGAAGCAGGGCGTCGACACTCGAGTCCAAACCGCGATCGCAATGGGTCAGGTCGCCGAACCCTACATTCCGCGCCGGGCGATAAGGCACCTGGAAAAGGGCCGGGTCGTGATCTTCGGCGCGGGCGCCGGCATGCCTTACTTCTCCACTGACACCGTCGCCGCCCAGCGGGCACTCGAGATCGGTGCTCAGGTGCTGCTGATGGGCAAGAAGGGAGTGGACGGGGTCTATGACTCGGATCCCGCGACCAATCCCGATGCGGTCAAGTACGACTCACTGTCCTACGACGAGTTCCTCGCCCGTGACCTGCGAGTCGCTGATGCGACGGCGATCAGTCTGTGCCGCGACAACAAGCTGCCGATCATCGTCTTCAACCTGCTCGAAGAAGGAAACATCGCTCGCGCCATCAGGGGTGAGAAGATCGGCACGGTGGTCAGCGCCTAAGGTACGCGAGACCATCCAAACTGAGACGCAACACCGGACCCCTGACAGGAGCCGCAGTGATCGACGAAACTCTCCTCGAAGCCGAGGAGAAGATGGACAAGGCAGTCGGGGTTGCCAAGGAGGACTTCGCGGCGATTCGGACCGGCCGTGCGCACCCCGCAATGTTCGCAAAGATCTTGGTTGACTACTACGGTGCACCGACGCCGGTGAATCAGCTCGCTTCGTTCCAGGTGCCTGAGCCACGGATGGCAATCATCGCCCCTTATGACAAGGGCTCGATGAACGCGATAGAGAGGGCGATCCGCGACTCCGACCTCGGTGTCAACCCGACCAACGACGGCACCGTCCTACGTGTGGTCTTCCCACAGCTCACCGAGGAGCGGCGGAAGGAATATATCCGAGTAGCCCGCCACAAGGCGGAGGATGCTCGCGTCGCGATTCGTAACGTGCGGCGGCACGCGAAGGACTCCCTCGACCGACTAGCCAAGGATGGCGATGCACGCGAGGACGAGGTCCGGCGCGCCGAGAAGCAGCTCGACGAGCTGACCCATAGGTATGTCGCGCAGGTCGACGACGTGCTTAAGCACAAGGAAGCCGAACTGCTCGAGGTCTGAGGCAGTGTCGAAGGAAAGGTCGCCGCGGGGCTCGCGGCGGCGGGGCCGGACGCGCGCTGTGCGCGAGATCCCGCCGCCCGTGCCCGAGATGCCGCCGCCTGCACGCGAGATACCGCCACCTGCGCCCGAGGTGCCGCCGCCCCCGGGAGCGCCGCTCGCGCCGCCGCCACCCGGCCGCGCTGGACGGAACCTACCGCTTGCGATAGGCGTCGGCATCATCCTGCTCGCCGTCACCCTGGCCTCGCTCTTCATCGTCAAGGCGGTCTTCGTCGGGCTGGCGGCCGTCGCGGTCGTCATTGCGGTCTGGGAGCTCGCGAACGCCTTGGCGGTCCGCGACATCCGCCCGCCGATCGTCCCGCTCGCCGTCGGCTCGGTCGCAATGCTCGTATCCGCCTACGCGGGTGGAACGGAGACGCTCGTCGCCGCGCTCGCGCTCACGGTGCTGGCGGCCCTGGTCTGGCGGCTTCCCGAGGGCCCTGAGGCCTACCTGCGGGACACAACAGCCGGTGTATTCACGATCGTGTACGTGCCGTTCCTTGCCAGCTTCGCCGTGCTCATGCTCGAGCCGGCGGATGGACCTTGGCGGGTGACCACGTTCGTCATCGTGACGATGTGCTCCGACATCGGAGGCTACCTGGTCGGTGTGATCTTCGGTCGGCATCCGATGGCGCCCTCGATCAGCCCGAAGAAGTCCTGGGAAGGCTTCGTCGGCTCGGTCCTTTTCTGCGCCGCCGGTGGGGCGGCAGCCGTTCACTACCTGCTCGAGGACGCGTACTGGAAGGGCGTCGTCCTCGGCCTGGCGGCAGTCGTGTCCGCGACCGTCGGGGACCTGAGTGAGTCGATGATCAAGCGGGATCTGGGCATCAAGGACATGGGGACATTGCTCCCCGGACACGGCGGAATCATGGACCGGCTGGACTCGCTTCTCTTGACTGCCCCCGTCGCGTGGGCGGTGCTCACCCTTCTCGTCGAGGCACCATAAGGAGCCGCGCGGGCGCGGCGCACCTCTCGCGGTGTCCCCCCACCCCCGGACGACGATCTGCAGGACACCCTGATCCACGCCAACACGCGCGGGAAAGTCCTAAAGTGCTCAGCGCGGCGTGGCAATATGCCGCCAGGACCGCGTCGAGGCCATAGGACCGGCGTGCGTCCCGCAGGCTGCCGCCATCGATGGAGGACGCTAGTGCACCCAAGCTTCTCGCAGGTGCGGTTGCGCGAGGGGTACGCGACTGAGGAGGTTGACGACTTCCTCGACCGCGTTGAACGGGGGATAGTGACCGCCGACGAGGTCAGGAACGTTCAATTCACCACGGTCCGGCTGAGGTCGGGCTACAACGAGGATCAGGTCGACGACCACCTTGACGAGATCGAAGCGATGCTGCGGCGCCGGGAGCGGGACGAGGCCGTTGCGGCGACCAGGCACGCAGCGGTGCCGCCACCGCCGCCGCCACCCGCGCAGGTGCGGACTCCGGCCGCGGTGCACCATGTCGAGCTCTGGGTGCCCGACCTTGCCCGAGCGACCCGGTCTTGGGGGTGGCTGCTCGCCGCGCTGCGCTGGCAGCCACATCAGCAATGGGCGTACGGGCGAAGCTGGCGTTTCGGCGATACGTATCTGGTGATCGAGCAGTCGCCCGACCTGCGGCCGGGCCCGCACGACCGGATGCGGCCGGGGCTGAACCATCTCGCTCTCCACGCGGGCGAGCGTCAGGAACTCGACGCGATCGTGGCGCA
>DASYTV010000293.1:0-14662 GCA_036001885.1 Actinomycetes bacterium | reverse complement strand
CGCCGCCCGAAATGCCCGTCTCCCCGATGATCCCAGGGCGCGACGTGCGGTCTGGCGGCGCGGGGTGCAGTCTGGCGGCGCGAGGTGCGGTCTGGCGGCGCGAAGTGCGGTCTGGCGGCGCGGGGTGCAGTCTGGCGGCGCGAGGTGCGGTCTGGCGGCGCGAGGTGCGGTCTGGCGGCGCGAGGTGCGGTTTGGCGGCGCGAAGTGCGGTCTGGCGGCGCGAAGTGCGGTCTGGCGGCGCGAGGTGCGGGTTGGCGGCGCGGGCTGCAGGTTGGCGGCGCGGAGCGCGGGCCGCGCCCGAATGGGTGGGGCCTGAGCCGACCACGACGAGTGCTCCCGCGGCTGCTTACAGCGACATTCACCGCGCGAGAGTAAGACGCGGCGGAAATGATCTCCTTAGAGACCTATTCGGCGGACCGGTGATCCAGTACGTTGTCTCGCCAAACCGCCTAACAGGAACAGGGGGCACGTGTGAGCAAGAAATTCACGGCCAGTGACATCGTGATCCTCGCATCCGCTGTCGTTCTCTTAATCGCTTCCTTCCTTACTTGGATCGACTTCGGGTCGCCCAGGTTTCCGATCTCGCAGCAGGCGCTACAGCAGCTCGGGGTGGACATTCCACGCGGCACGGAGAACGCCTGGGACCACTTCCCCGGCTTCGTCTATCCGCTCATTGCCGGCGTCATCGCGGGCGTCCAGGTCGTCATGGAGAAGGTGCGCCCACAGATGCCCGGTCACGTGGCCGGGTTCAGCTGGACCCAGATCGACTTGCTCCTGGGGATCTGGGCTCTTCTGTCAGTGATCGCCGTTGCCTTCGAGGACTTCGGCTACGGCGACAAGGGCATAGGTCTGTGGCTCACCCTGATCGCGGCCGCCGGTCTCCTCGTCGGCGCGATCCTGCGCTTGAGGGAGCCGGCAAGGGTCACGGCAGAGCCTTCCGCCGCGTAGTCGGGCAAACCTCCCGCCAAGCGGACGGCTGTGCCCATTAGTGTCCCGTGTCAGAGGTCCCTTGACGGTGGCCGTAGGACCGCTGGATGTCTGGCAGAGGCCGCAGGGAGCCCGGCGTATGGAGGTACGCGGGCGACCGAGAACGCAGCCAGTGTGTCCTTGCGGGGTCCCCGCGGAAACGTGGAGCAGCGCGGAGCGTTTCCGTGGGGTGCGCACCAGCGGGACCAGGCCAACGCAAAGAGACTTTGGACACAGGACGGTGGGCCAGGCAATGACAGTGGGATCTACCGGCAACCAGGACGGGCGCTGAGCAAGTCGCTCCTGGCGGCCTGGGTCGATCTTCGACCCGCCGCGGGATGAAGCTTGCTCAGCGCGCCCGCTTACGCCGTTGACCGCACGGGCGCCGGCCTTGAGTCTGCCGGTGGCCGGGCCGGCCCGCCGTGCGTGCGGGATGCGATGTGGCTATCCGCCGGAGCGCCGGCGCCGTACATTGCCGCTGTGGCGGCCGAGACTTCACAAACACTGGACCGGGGGCTTCGCCTCCTCGGCCTGCTGGCCGACGTGCCAGGTGGCCTGACAGTCACCGAGGTGGCGGGCCGTCTCGGGGTGAACCGGAGTGTGGTCTACCGGCTGCTCGCCACCCTTGAGGAGCACGGTCTCGTGCGACGCGATGGGGACGGCCGGGCCCGGCTCGGCCTCGGCCTGCTCCAGCTCTCTCAGCGTGTTCAACCCCTCCTGCGTGACGCGGCGGTGCCGTCGCTGCGCCGCCTCGCCGAAGAGGTTGGCGCCACCGCCCACCTCACGATTGCCGACGGCCGCGACGCGCTTGCGGTTGCCGTCGTCGAGCCATCCTGGACCGACTACCACGTCGCGTATCGGGTCGGGTCCAGGCATCCGCTCGAGCGCGGCGCGGGCGGGCGGGCGATCCTGGCCCATCGCCGAGGGGAGGCCTTGGATCCGCCGTATGTCTTCAGCGAAGGCGAGTTGCAGGTCGGCGCTCATGGGATTGCCGCTCCAGTGATCGGCGTGCCGGCAATTGAGGCCAGCGTGGGGGTTGTCGCGCTCGCTGAGCTCGATGCCCGTAAGGTCGGCCCGCGTGTTGTCCGTGCCGCCGCCGAAATCGCCGCCGTCCTCCGGTGAGTCGCGGTGACCCCAGGCTCACGCCGAGCCGAAGAGGCGGCGAACCGTCGCCATCGTCACCAACCCATTTGCGATGGCAAACTCGACGAGCTGCTCCTTGCGCGCCGTCCGGCGCGGAGCGCCGGAAAGCTCCCGCGCCATAGCCTGTTTCGCCTGCTCCGGTGTCGCTGACCTGGCCTGGTCGGCGGTCCATGGCTTCTCGCCGATCGGAAGCTTGCTGCGGACGTCGTCCAGACGCCGGTCGACCCAGTCGCCGTCACGTTCGTCGGCGATCAGACCGTACTCGTAAAGCCGCTCGGCGATCTGGGTCGATGTGGGTATCCACGGGCTCTGCGGGTTGCGGAGCGTCGGCTCGCACAAGGCGACCAGGCAGCGGAAATAGGCTGTCTCCTCGTTGAGGCCGAAGGCCGACATCGTGGGCTCGCCCGCAATGGTGCGATCTTGGACGGAGCCGGTCTCCTGCGGGGCGTCCCCGATCTCGATTTCGAAATAGTCCGACACACCGGCGAAGGTCACCCGCGCCACGCCGGAGGTGACGAGGTAGGCCTGTCCTGGCCGCAGGCTGATCGACGTCGGCTCAGCGCCCATTCGGACGAAGATCGGGTTCGAGCCCGTGTTGGTGATGAGCACCCCATACGGGGTCGCCTCAAGGACGCCGGCGCGGCGGCTTACTCGCGGTGATCCACTCACGGACAGGTCGACCGCTTGTCCCGGCGCCTCGCGTCCGAAGGAGAGCGAGGACTGGTCGCGAATCTCGATGGGCTGCTGTCCTGGCAGCACAACCCGTCCACGCAGGTCCGTCACGCACCCTCCTCCGCCGGGCAGGCGCCGTCACAGTCGATCGATCGCATCGCTGATCCGGTTGACCACATGGTCGAGTACGTCCTGCGGCGGGTCGCCGGCGAGGCCGGATCCGACCAGCAGGGCGATACTTAGTGCGATCACCAGCGCCAGAGCGACGACGAAGAAGCAGCCGAGCGCGCTGCGCCCACGTGACGGCTGCTGGTAGGTCTCGTAGTCGTAGCCATATCTGGGCGCGGCGGACCGGGCCGGCTCGCGCTCGAGCTGCTCAACCCGGCGCGCGAGGGCGTATCGCTCCCGCGCCAGCCGATCACGTTCCCTCGTCAGCTCATCGCGCTGCCTGATCGCAGTGGTCACCTCGGCGGAGAGCCGCTTGATCTGCTCGGTGGGCGCCGACTTGTCCATGATCTCGGTACGCGGCCCGCTCGCGGCGAGCAGGCCAACCTCCTGCTGAAGCTCGTCGCGCTCCTCGGCGGCCCGCGCGGCTCCCCGCTGCGCGTCCCTGACCTGCTGAGCGAGCGCCGGCACTGCCGTCTCGTGCAGATGCCTGATCGCTTCGAGCAGGACGCCGTCCGGCTCGGCGAAGGTTCCTTGAACTCGGCCACCCGGGCGGGTCAGGTAGAGGACGAGAGGGCGAGTCTCCTCCGCTCGCAATCCCGGATCGGGGCTGAGTACGGCGACCAGCCGCGGTGCCCCAGGGAGCCAGGGAACGCCCACGTAGTCTTCTGGGACGGCGAGCTCTGCCAATCTGCGGCGCAACTCCGCGGCTGTGGTCACCGAGCGGTCGTCGGGCCGGTGCGCTAGGCAGTCAGCGAAGAGCTGGCGCCAGCCGGAGGAGACTCGGTCGTCCACCGAATAGCGTGCCTGGCACACCAGCTCATACTGCTGCTGTGGTGTGACGCCGGCGGTGATGTGCCGGCCGGTGAGCATCCGGTGCATGCTCACGGCGAGCGCCCACACGTCGCTCGCGTGGCTCGGCACCCAGTCAGGCGACGGTTGCCGGGCGCTTCCCGCCTCCCGCGCTCCTGCCGACCCATTGGTCACCCGACCCTGATCGAGCTCTTGGCCGCTGGTCACCCGCACGTCGTCCGGGCTGGTGATCTTGTCCTCGCCGTTGGGCGCGGGTCGCACGGTGGGGTTGGCCACGACCTCTGCCAACCGCGCGCAGGACTCCGGTGGGAGGTAGGCCAGTGTCCTGGCAAGCAAGGAGCTGGTCGCCTCTCGGCTGTCGGCCGGCACAGAGACCCCGAAGTCGGCGATCTTGAATGCGCTGCCGATCCGCAGCATGTTGGTCGGCTTGATGTCGCCGTGTATGACCCGACGTGCGTGTATGTGTTCCAGCCCCGCGGCGACCTGCTCGAAGATCCCAGCCCAGGCCTGCTCGCCGGGTCGCATCCGACGGGCGAAGCCGTAGAGGTCCTCCGCGCCGAGTTCCAGGATTAGGCCCAGCGATCCAGCCTCGGCAAGGTCGTCGCTGGAAGCAGGAGAGCGGACGCGAAGGCTAGTGATCAGCCCGAGAACGTTCTCGTGGCCTTCGACCTCGGCGATCCTCTCGGCCTCGTCACGGACCTGGGTGATCTCGTCGTCCGTGCCTCGCAGGCATTTGAGCGCCCGGTCGTCGGGGCCGTAAGCCTCCTGCGTTTCTGGTGTGGCGGGGCGGACCGCATAGACCGAGGAGAAACCGCCCTCAGCGATATGCCGGAGGACCTTCCAGCTGTTGGCGGCCTCGCCGACAACCTCTCCTACTGCCAGCGAGACGGTGCGCACCGGCGCGTCCGGCGTCGACGTCACGCGGTGCTCCTTCCCAGATTCACCCGCTTACCTGTGCTGGCCTCGCCACCTTAACCGGATCGGGAGTTGAGGATCACCCCTTCGGTCGGCTGCCAGGTTGATTCGTTCCCACAACGCTGACCGATCCCTCCCTGATGCCCTTCGGAGGGGGGATTCCCCCGTTCTCGATCTTCCTTCTCGACCGCACGCTTAGACCCAGATTGATGACGTGCGGTTCCCGCTACGAACTCTGTGAGGATCCGATGACCGAGTGGGTGGACATCTTCCCGGCGTACCGCGACAACCTGGTGCGCTTTGCCCAGACTTACGCGCACCGCGCGTGCGAGGCAGAGGATGTCGTACAAGACGTGTTCACGCGGCTGCTCCGTCCCGGAGGCGCTGCGGTTCCTGAGCGGCCTGGTGCCTACCTGCGCCGTGCCGTGGCGAATGAATGTGTGAGCCACTGGCGACGTCGCCAGCGGGAGCGGCTGACCGCCGACATTCCCGACTGGTCGTCCGTTCCAGACTCGGCCAATGCGAGTGTGGACAGGATCGTGGTGCGGGACGCCGTCGCGAAGCTGCCTCTGCGTATGCGCCAGGTGGTGGCCCTCAGCTTCCTCGAGGGAATGAGCGACGCCGACGTGGCGCTGGCACTTGGGATCACATCCGTCACAGTGCGAACGACGCGGGCCCGGGCAATGCGTCATCTGGCCCTGCTTCTCGCCGATCTTCGTCCGAACCGCCGTCCACAGCTCACTCCCGCTGCGGCCGACCAGGCTGGGCCGGCCTCGATCGTGGAGACGTCCGTGACCGCCGACTCCCTTGCTGTTGCTGCATAGAGTGCCCGTCAGCTAGCCGGGTCCGACGCCTGGGCCACGAGGGGCAGGACGCGGTACGGGATCTGGGTGGCGAGCGCGATCACCGTCGAGGTCCTCACGATGCCGTCGTAGGCCACGATGCGGTCGATCACTCGCTGCAGGTCGGCGTTGGATCTGGCCACGATCCTGCACATGAGGTCGGCGGCTCCGGTGATCGTGTAGGCCTCGAGCACCTCGGGAATCCCGGCCAGGTGCTCGGCCACCGCGTCGTGCCCGCCCTTCTGCCTGATTTCCAGAGTGGCGAACCCCATGACGCCGTAGCCAAGAGCGGCGGGGTCCACATCCGGCCCGAACCCGGTGATCACGCCGCCGCTCTGCAGCCGGTCGAGCCGTGCCTGCGCGGTGCCGCGGGCGATGCCGAGCCGCCGCGATGCCTCGAGCACGCCGATCCGTGGCTCGGCGGCGAGCAGTAGGACGAGCCGCGCATCGAGGGCATCAATCGGGGCCGACCCTTCGGTGTCCACGTGTCGCCTCCCATGCCAGACCGCTGGTAGTCAGTATGTACTTTGTGAGCCGCTGCGGCCCTCGCTTGTCATACATCTTGTACAGGCAGGAGGAGGTCAGTTGCGCATCATGTACGGCAGCGGGCACTGTTCGCTTAGGGCAGCGGACCGAGCTAGCGTCGCGCGTCCAAAGTCTCTTTGCGTTGGCCCGGCCCCGTTGGATCCTGGCAGTTCTCCGTCGCTCGCGTACCTCCAGTGCGCGGGGCTCCCTGCGGCCTTGCCAGTCATCCAGCGGTCCTCGGGCCACCGTCAAAGGATCTCGGACAGGCGACACTAGCCGCAAAGGGAGGCCCAGTCGTGAGTGATCAGGAGAGCAGCGCCCGGATGGTGGCCGCGAACAACGTCGACGAGCTCGTCGGTGCCGTTGCGCACGACATCGCGGCTGACCCGTTCCCGGTGAAGGGGGTCGATTTCGTCCACTTCCTGGTCGGCAACGCCAAGCAGGCTGCGCACTACTACTCGACCGCCTTCGGCATGACGTGCACCGCCTATCGCGGTCCTGAGCAGGGCTTCCGCGACTACGCCGAGTATGTGCTCGAGTCCGGCAGCGCGCGGTTCGTCGTCAGCGGTGAGGTGCGGGCCGGCACCACGATCGGCCGCCATGTGGCCACTCACGGCGACGGTGTGTCGGACATCGCACTCGAAGTCCCTGACACCTACGCGGCCTACGCGTACGCGATCGAGCATGGCGCCAAGGGGCTCGTCGAGCCGACTGTTCTCGACGACGAGCATGGCAAGGTGGTCACCGCTTCCATCCAGGCATACGGCGAGACTCGGCATTCACTCATTGACAGATCTGGCTATGACGGGCCGTTCCTGCCCGGATTCGTGGCCCGGCAGCCGATCGTCGACCGCACCCCGTTGGTCGAATCGGGCAGCCAGCCGAAGAGGTTCTTCCAGGCGGTCGACCATGTGGTCGGCAACGTGGAGCTTGGCCGGATGGACGAGTGGGTGGACTTCTACCACCGCGTCATGGGCTTCACGAACATGGCCGAGTTCATCGGCGACGACATCGCGACCGACTACTCCGCCCTGATGTCGAAGGTCGTCGCGAACGGCACCCGAAAGGTCAAGTTCCCGCTCAACGAGCCGGCGGCGGGCAAGCGGAAGTCGCAGATCGACGAATACCTCGAGTTCTACGGTGGCCCGGGCGTGCAGCACATCGCGCTGGCGACGAACGACATCATCGCCAGTGTCTCGGCGATGCGAGCGGCAGGTTTGGACTTCCTGTCGACACCGGACTCCTACTATGACGACCCGGAGCTCCGCGCTCGGATTGGCCAGGTCCGGGTTCCGGTCGAGGTGCTCAAGGAGCACAAGATCCTGGTGGACCGGGACGAGGACGGCTACCTCCTGCAGATCTTTACCAAGCCGATGCAGGACCGCCCGACGGTCTTCTTCGAGCTCATCGAGCGGCACGGATCACTCGGCTTCGGTAAGGGCAACTTCAAAGCCCTCTTCGAGGCCATCGAGCGCGAACAGGAGATTCGCGGCAACCTGTAGTCCCCATCGCCTGCGGGCACGTCGCCTGCAACTCCGCCGCCGGGCGGCTGGACAGGCGGGCAGACAGAAACTCGTACAGTTGGCCGGCGGTTTATACATGCTCAGGCCGTTTGCCCGCTTTGCCGCGGGCGTCGTGTACGAGTTTCTGCTCGGCCGCCGCAGCTGAGCGTCAGCGGCGGGTCCTCGGGCGGTTCTTTTTGCTCGACGGCCGTACGACGCGAGCGGCCGCCTTCTGCAGCGCCGCGATGGCCGCGTCGTCGTCGGCGGTCATAGAGGTGGCCTCGGATTCTCCCTCGGTCGACGTGCCTTCGGTCGTCTCGGCGCCGTCGTGGCCGGTCTCCGATTCGTCGCCCGACCTCGCCGCGTCGGCCGCAGTGACGTCCTCGTCTGCGTCTGCGCTGTTCATGAGTTCGGCGAGCGCGGGCGGGAGCGACTCCTCACCATCAATCTCGTCGGCTTCCATCTCGTCCGCATGCCCGGTGCCCTCGTCTTGCGCCACCTCCGCAGACAAATTGCCGCCGTCGGGACCTTCGGCATCGCCACCCGCGGAGCCGTCAGTCGCCTCGGTCCCCGCCTTGCCTGTCGCACCGCCGCTGTCGGCGGCGTCTTCAGGAGCACTCTCCGCCGCCTTCGCCTGCGCCGCATCTGGGCCAGCCTCTCCCAGATCGGTGCTCGCGTCGTCGGCTTCGGTCGTCTCGGCCGGCGGTTCGGCGGTTGTGGCCTGCCCGTCACCGGTCTCCCCAGCTGTTTCGGCCCGCCCGCCCGCCTCGCTGCCGTCGAGGGGCGCAGTGGTGGCCTCAGCGGCCGGCGGCTCGGCCTGACCCGGCACCTCCGCCTGCTTCTCGTCGCCAAGCGCTTCGGCGGAGGCTTCGGTTTCAACGATCGGCTGGGACGGAATCGCCGCATGGGCCCCGGCACCGTCCAGCGAGGGCGTCTCCAAGTCAGTTGGAGCGGAGATCGTGTCGATCACGGCGGTGCTCACGGCAGGTGGCGTTGCGACCTCCCGCGCGGGCAACACGGTCGTCAGACCAGCGAGATCGGCGGCGAGGATTACCTCGGTCCCGGCGAGGCCGACCGAGCAGAACAGTGAGATCTGCTGCGGATCCGTACGACCGGCGGCGCTGCCGATGAGGATGGCACCGAGCTCGACCATCCGTCTCGTGCTGAGGGCGTACGGCTCTGCGTAGCCGTGAACCTGCGCGAGCGAGTCTGTGACAGCGAGCTCGACCCGGTCGAGGAGATCAAGCGGGATCTCGTGGGCAGAGAGGCTTTTGGGACCGACTGACGTGATATGCATCCCTGGTTCGAGCCATGCTGTGTCGAAGACCGGGGTGGGACTATTCGTCGCGATGATCATCGCGTCGCGGTGGCGGAACGCGGTCCGCGGGTTCCCGACCGGTTCTGCGTCCACGAGCAGCTGCTCCCGGCAGCGCGCGGCGAACTGATCCCGCCAATAGGGATTGCGGCTATAGACCTTGACGTGCGACCAGTTCCGTACGGCCGTTGCGGCCCAGACCTGCGTCCACGCCTGATGGCCGGTACCGATGATCCCAAGTGTCGTGGCGTCGGGTCTCGCCAGCGCGTCGATCGCGACGGCGCCGATCGCGCCGGTGCGCCGGCGGCCGAGCTCGGCCCCTAAGATGACCGCGGCCAGGCGGCGGCTCGGGCTGTCCCATACCGCAACCACCTGCTCGGAATCGGCATGATCATAGATACGTACGCCATGGACAAGACCTTCCAGTGCGCCGGCCGTATAGACCAGGCGTCCCGGAGCAATGTCGTTGTATGTTCGCGGCGGGGCACTGAGCCGGCCCTCGCCGTGCGCATGAAGTGCCCGGCGCATGACCGCGATCGAGCGACTCGCGGTGCACGACCGGGCGACGTCGGTGTCGGAAAGGATCAGGACCACGGCTAGCGCTCCACTCGATCCGGTGCAAGTGCCACGGGCCGGGGAGGCCCGAGCCTTGAGCTTGTCCGGACCGGCGCGCTCGGTTCGCGCACGCACGCGTTATCACGCTCGCGGCCGACCCCGCCATTCCAGACAGGCTCTGACGTTAGCGGACGGCGGACCAGATTGTGCATGCCTTGGCAGTGTCCGTTGACAGCGCGTTGACTCAGTCGATTTGGCCGGCCGCAACAGCGCACCGGGCGGGGAGGATGGTCCCGGTTACGGCCCCGAAGCCGATCGTCGTTCCGGCGGGTCCTGGCGCCGTCGCTCTGATGGTGACGGTGTCTCCATCCTCGAGGAAGGTCCGCTCAGAACCGTTCTCGAGGAGCACTGGCTCTGCACCGTTCCACGAGAGCTCGATAAGGCTGCCACGCTGATCCCTGGTCGCGCCGGACACGGTGCCTGAGGCGTAGAGATCGCCCGTCCTGATCGACGCCCCGTTGACCGTCAGGTGAGCAAGCTGCTGCGCGGGCGTCCAATACATTGCGGCGAACGGGGGGCGGGAGACAACCGAGCCGTTCCACTCCACCTTGAGCGTCAGGTCAAGACCCCACGGCGGATCCTGCCTCAGGTAGGGGAGTATCGGCGGATCTTGGACCGGCGGGGGGACTCGGGCCATGGCAAGCGCATCCAGGGTGACGACCCAGGGCGAGACCGACGTCGCGAAGGACTTGCCGAGGAACGGACCGAGCGGGACGGACTCCCATGCCTGGATGTCGCGCGCGCTCCAGTCGTTGACCAGGACGGCGCCGAAGACGTGTTCGGTGAAGCCGCTCGTCTGGACAGCCTCGCCGAGCTTGGACGGGACACCCACGACGAAGCCCACCTCGGCCTCGATGTCCAGCCGGCTTGATGGGCCGAAAGCGGGACGGTCCGCGCCTGCCGGTCTGCGCTGACCGCATGGGCGGACGATTGGGGTTCCTGAGACCACGACCGTCCCGGCGCGGCCGTGATAGCCGATAGGCAGATGGCGCCAGTTGGGAGTCAGTGCCTCGCCGCCGGGCCGGAAGATCCGCCCCAGGTTCTCCGCGTGATGTGCGGAGGAGTAGAAGTCCACGTAGTCGCCGACGTCGAACGGCAGCTGCAGCACGACGTCGCGCGAGGGGACCAGGTACGGCGATACGGCATCGCGGTAGGACGCGTCGCCAAGCAGCTCCGTGAGCCGCTCCCGAACGGACGTCCAGGCCGGCCGACCCCTCGCCATGAATTGGTTGAGGGTCGGCTGTGCGAAGTCGTTCGCGTAGGGCACATGGACGCCGGCCGCGGCGAGCGCGGCGATGTCCAAGACGTACTCGCCGATCGCGACCCCCACCCGCGGCTGGCTCGGCCGGTCGGAGCTACCTGCAGAGAAGACGCCGTAGGGCAGGTTCGCAAGCGGGAAGTCGCAGCCAGCGGGGATCTCTACCCAGGAAGCCGTGGGCTGTTCACCAGCAAGCCGGGGCGGCCCGGAGGCCGTCACGCAACCTCCATCGTCGCGGTCGCGGGCTCCCGCTTCTCGATCAGACCGAGGCCGGTCAAGTCGTCGATGGGTTCGTCCACGCTGCAGGTGCCGAACCCGACGAAGTGCTGCCTGGCCACGGCGGCGGCTGCCGCGTCGAGGTCGGCGACTTGCTCGACCAGCTCCGTGGGATCGTGCGCCGCGAGGATCTCGGCGAGCTCGTCAACGGATGCGCCCTTGGCCGCAGCGTGGGTAGCCAGCAGGATGTTCACGAAGCCGTGGTGCTCGAAGCCGGTCCGGTCGTCGCGATGCCGTACGGCACGGTGCAGGCCCGCGGTGCACTTGAACGGCGCTCCCTCGGCCACGCAGGCACGCACGAACTCGGCCACCTCTATCTCGGTCGGGAACGCATCCGCGAACAGGCCGCCGGTGCGCAGCTTCGCGCCGTAGCCGCGGGCGGCGACGAGTGACAGCGCGTCGCGCCATCCGTACATTCGCGGGAGTTCGACGAAGGCGGCCACCTGCTGTGGCAGCTTCGCCAGCGCGTGGACGGTCTGGTGGACCGCCGCAGCCTGGTCACCGTCGGACGGGACGGGCATGTCGAGCACGGTGAGCTTCAGCCGCGGGTCAGCGGCCGACAGCCTCAGAACGGTGCGAAGGCCGTCGACGCCGGTATCGAGGATGATGCCGACATCGAATCGGTCGTCCTCGGCAAGGTGGGACCGGAGTTCCTGCAGCCGCGACGCCGGGCAGAGGAACCGGCTGACGAGTTCGGCGTAGACGCCATGGCGATGGCGGCGATGCTCGCCCACGGCGGTTGGCATGGGCTGGCTTGCCGGGGGGAACAGCGACGCATCATCGATGAGGGCAGCGAAAAGCCCGTCCATCGCTCCGGTTGACATGTTCGTGACGCTACCGCAATGTTCTTCTATAGGACAACGCTGTCCGATTATCGGACAGCGTTGTGGCCGCCAGACACGACAGAGGGATGTTCACAATGCCGTACTACCGGGCGGTCGGCCAGATCCCGCACAAGCGGCACACGCAGTTCCGCAGGCCAGACGGCGGGCTCTACGCCGAGGAGTTGATGGGGACCGAAGGCTTCTCCAGCGAGGCTGCCCTCCTCTACCACGAGGGCCTGCCGACCGCGATTGTGGACGCCCAGGACTGGGTCATGCCGGCTGGGGCGATTTCGCCGAACCATCCGCTCAAACCGCGGCATTTCACCACCCACAAGCTCGATGCAGGTTCTGCTGATGCGGTCACCGGCCGGCAGCTCTTGCTTTCCAACGGCGATGTCCGGATTTCGTACGCGGTTGTTGACTCTCCGTCACCGCTCTACCGGAACGCGATTGGCGACGAGTGTGTCTATGTGGAATCCGGCAGCGCGGTGGTCGAGACCGTGTTCGGCGCGCTCACGGTCGGCCAGGGTGATTATGTCGTCCTGCCGACATCGACCACCCATCGCTGGGTACCCGACGGTGCGCTCCGCCTGTTCATCGTGGAGGCCGCCGGTCATATCGCCCCGCCGGCGCGATACCTGACCAAGCGCGGGCAGTTCAACGAGTTCTCTCCGTTCTGCGAACGCGACCTGCGGGGACCGGCCGAACCTCTTATCGTCCCCGGCGAGGACGTCGAGGTACTTGTACGGCACCGCAGCGGCGGCACCCGGTTCGTCTACGCGCGTCACCCGTTCGACGTGGTCGGCTGGGACGGCTGCCTCTATCCGTACGCCCTCAACATCGCCGACTTCGAGCCGATCACCGGCCGGGTCCACCAACCTCCGCCGGTGCACCAGACCTTCGCGGGCCCAAATTTCGTCATCTGTTCGTTTGTCCCGCGCAAGTTCGACTACCACCCACTGTCGATCCCGGCTCCGTACAACCACGCCAATGTCGACTCTGACGAAGTGATCTTCTACGTCGGCGGTGACTTCATGTCCCGCAAGGGCGCTGGAATCGAGCTCGGATCGATTTCCCTGCATCCGAACGGGTTCACCCACGGACCTCAGCCCGGCTCGGTCGAAGCGTCGATCGGCAAGGAGGCAACAGACGAGTGGGCGGTGATGGTGGATACCTTCCGCCCGCTCGAGCTCGGTGACGCCGCACTGGCCTGCGAGGACACCTCCTATGCGTGGACCTGGTCGGGTCGCCGCAATGGCGGGCCTGACAGCACCACCGGCTAATTCGCACGGAAGGTTGGTCTGTTTGGGCTAGGGTGACCCGGGTCCCTCCGTACCGCCGTCTCCGGAGGAATCGCCGTGCCACGGACCCGCTTAGCGGTCATCGGGATCATCGGAATCGCCCTCGGCGCAACGTCCGGGGCGGTTGTCTTGAATTCAGCGTCCGCCGACTCGGCGCCGCGACGAATCGTCTCTGGTTGGCTCCCGTACTGGACGATGCCCACCTCGCTCGCGAGCGCAACGGCAAACGGCGACCTCTGGAGTGACGCCTCGCCCTTCTGGTACGAGGCGACCGCCGCCGCCACCATCGTCAACCACACCGGGGCGGGAGATCCTGCAGTACGGGACGCGTTGCTCACCAGTGGGATCAAGGTTCTGCCGACCGTCACCGAGAGTCTGACGGCGCCGCAGATGGCGGCATTGCTCAGCGACCCCTCGCAACGCGCGGCCCACGTCAGCACTCTCGTCGGCCTCGTGACGGCCAACGGCTACGACGGGATCGACCTCGACTACGAGAACATGAATTTCGGTACGAGCGACCCCACCGTGAGGTCCGCGGTCAGGACCGGGTTCGTCACCTTCGCCGGTGAGCTCAACGCTGCCCTCGGTGCCCAGGGAAAGTTGCTGTCCATCACCGTCGGCCCCAGAACCAGCTCGACCGACAGCAACTGGGCGGTCTTCGACTATGCGGGCATCGGAGCCGTCGCGGACAAGGTTCGCATCCTGACCTACGACTACCACTACAGCGGCAGCAACCCTGGTGCCATCGCGCCACTGCCGTGGGTCGAGCGAGTCCTGGGATATGCGGTGACGGCGATTCCAGCTGGCCGCGTCCAGGTCGGCGTGCCGTTGTACGGCTACGACTGGGTGTGCAGCGATTCGACGTGCGCGGCTAAGGAATCGGGCACGAGGGCAACCGCAATGACCTACGCGCAGGTGGATACGCTCCGTCTTGCCGTAGGTGCGACGCGGCAGTGGTCCGCGACCGATGGCGCCCCCTACTTCACCTACACCGACGACGCCGGCAAGACGCATGCGGTCTGGTACAACGACGCCGACTCAACAAAGGCGAAGATGAGTCTCGTGGGCAAGTACTACCTCGCCGGCGTGGCGTTCTGGGCGGTGGGCTCTGAGGACATGGCGCAATGGCCGCCGCTGCGTGACTACGCCGTCAGCATTGCCAAGAAGTCGCGGTCGGTCTCGATCTCGACACCGCCGAGCAGCATCACCTACGGCACAAAGCTGACGATCACGGGCATGGTGAAGAGCTCCACGGGCATTGCCGTGTCAGGGCAGAAGGTCGTGCTGCAGCGGCGGAACCCGAGTTCCTCGCTCTGGGGCGATGTCGGTACGGTCTACAGCTCGTCGACCGGCTCTGTCTCCCTGAACTACATGCCGTCGGCGAACAGTGTGTTCAGGCTCTATGCGCCGTCGAACTGGACATACGACGCCGCGACGAGCAGCGAGAAAGCCACCCTAGTCAGATGGAAGGTATCCGCGGGTGCTAGCGATGCAACGCCGGCGCGTGGCCAGCGGATCTCGATCAAGGGA
>DASYTV010000292.1:0-16958 GCA_036001885.1 Actinomycetes bacterium | reverse complement strand
AACGTGGACGCGCCGACCCGGTCGGCCTCCAGGTCGTCGACCAACGCGGCATAGCCCGGGCGGGCCTTCCGGCCGTAGCGGGACGCGGACACCGCGCCGTCCTCGACGTAGGGAGCGCCGAGCGCCCAGCCGTGCGCCTCCGCGGCCCGCTCGTTGTCGCCGTGCTGTTCCTCGGGAGACCGTAGCCGCCCGCTTTCATCCCGAGAGACTCTGAGGTACTCCCTGGCTGTCTTCGTGGTTGTCATGCTCCCCAGGGTACAACTCGCGAACTGTTGTCAGGACGAGGGTCATTGGCGCATGCTCAGGGGCGGCAATCCGCCGCATCGCCGCGTCGGTCAGAGGTACTTCGCAGGATCGGCGGCAAATGCTTGTCGGCACCCTGCACCGCAGAAGTGGTAAACGGTTCCTTCGTATTCATACCGCAGACTGGTCGGTGACGCCTCGACGGTCATCCCGCACACCGGGTCGACGTTGGCTGCCGGCTCGGGGGTCACGGCCGCGGTTTGGGCGGCCGCCTCGGAGTCGGCGCCGACAGTGTCTTCGGCCTCCGCATTTCGGCGGGTGACGACGATCTCGGCGAGGATCGACAGTGCGATCTCGGGTGCAGTCTTCGCGCCGATGTCGAGCCCAGCGGGGGTCCGTACCCGAGCGCGTTCCTCCGCAGACAGGTCGAGAGCGGAGAGCACCGCCGCGCTGCGCCGCCGGCTGGCCACGAGGCCGACATAGGGGACAGCGGCGCGCAGCGCGGCGGCGAGCATGGCTTCCTCGTCCCGGCCGTGTGTTGCGACCACGACCGCCGCCGTATCCGGGGAGAGGGGGGCATTCGGGTCAGTTGTCGCCGCGACGTCGTAGCCGAGCGCGGACCCGAGGCGCACTAGGGCCTGCGCGATCGGCGCCGCGCCCAGAACATGGAGCCGGGCGGGCGGGACCACCGCCTCGAGGAAGATCTCCAGGGCGCCGCCGGACAGGCAGGGGTTCGCCACCGTGACGACGCCGTCGGCCGCCGGTAGACCCTCCCCGTGAGGCCGACCGCCCGAAGTCCCCGGGGCGGCAGTCTGCAGTCTGTGCGAGTGTGTGTCGTGCACGCTCGACGCCGCCGGGTCGCCCGTCTCAGCCGACGGCAGCGGCGTGATGCGGAGCAAGGTCGACTGGCCGGCAGGACTCTCCGCGGCGGACCGCCCGCCGGAAGCGCCCGCCGACAGCAGCAGCAGCCCGTACTGCCGAACAGTCGTCTCAGCACAGGTGCCGCCGACGAAGCCCTCCAGCGTGCCGTCCGGCAGGATGAGCGCGCGGTCGCCGGCCTTGGCGCTGGTGGGCCGTTCGGCGCGCACGACGGTGGCGACGACGAAGGGTGTCCGGTCGGCGCGCAAGCCGTCGACTCGTTCCCGCAGATCGGCGGGTACGACGCTGGCGGCAGCCGATGCGGATCGGCCCGCATCGCCCACCCAGGGGGTGGCAGGCGACGCGGACGTTTGCGGGACAGGGGACATGTCTTAGGCGATGGCGAGGTCCGTACGCAGCGGGCTGCCCTGGGCTGCTCGCCACACCGCAGCCGGGGTCAACGGCATGTCCGCGTGCACGACGCCCAGCGGGCGCAGCGCGTCGATCACCGCATTGACGACGGCAGCGGGCGATCCCACGGTGGCCGACTCGCCGACCCCCTTCGCACCGATGGGATGGTGCGGCGACGGTGTGACGGTCTCGCCGAGCTCCCAATGCGGACACTCCATCGACGTCGGCAGGAGGTAGTCCATGAAGGACGCACCGAGGTGGTTGCCCTCCGGATCGAACGCCATCACCTGCATCAGCGCCATCCCGATGCCGTCGGCAAGCCCGCCGTGCACCTGTCCCTCGACGATCGTCGGGTTGATGCGTACACCGCAGTCGTCCACCGCGATGAACCGCCGCACCTTCACTGCGCCGGTGCCTGGATCGACGTCCACGACGCAGATGTACGCACCGAACGGGAAGGTCAGGTTGGGCGGGTTGTAGACGGTGGTCGCGTCCAGATGCCCTTCGACGCCCTCCGGGAGCTCGAGCGTACCGTGTGCGGCGAGTGCGATCTCCTGGATCGTCTTCGCCTCGCTCGGGTTGCCCTTGACGTACCAACGCCCCTTTTCCCACTCGAGGTCCGCCGGGTCGACCTCGAGCATCGCGGAGGCGACGAGGCGGGCTCGCTCCCGAACCTTCCGCGCCACGACCGCGGTCGCGGCGCCGGATACGGGCGTGGAGCGTGAGCCGTAAGTGCCCAGTCCGAACGGCGTCTGGTCGGTGTCGCCGTGTACGACCTCGATGTCGTCCGGCGGGATCCCCAGCTCCTCGGCCACGATCTGCGCGTAGGTCGTCTCGTGGCCCTGGCCCTGTGTCTGGACGGAGATGCGCAGGACAGCCTTCCCTGTTGGGTGCACCCCCAGCTCGGCGCCGTCGGCCATGCCAAGGCCGAGGATGTCCATGTGCTTGCGCGGTCCGGCGCCGACGGCCTCGGTGAAGAACGAGAGCCCGATGCCGACCAGGTGCCCGTCCTCGCCCCGCTCGAAGCGTCCTCGCTGCTCGGCCTGCTCGCGGCGCAGGTCTTCATAACCGGCGATGTCCATCGCCAGCTGTAGCGCATTGGGATAGTCGCCGGAGTCGTACTCCCAGCCGGTCGGTGTGGCGTAGGGGAATTGCTCAGGGCGCAGCAGGTTGCGCATCCTCAGCTCGGCGGGATCCATCTCGAGCTTGTACGCCAGGATGTCGACGATCCGCTCGACGAGGTAGGCGGCTTCGGTGACCCGGAACGAACACGCGTACGCCACCCCGCCCGGCGCCTTGTTGGTGTAGACGCCGGTGACCTTGCAGTGCGCGGCCGCGAGGTCGTAGGAACCGGTGAAGACATGGAAGAAGCCGGCGGGGAACTTCGTCGGCTGGGCGGTGCCGTTGAAGGCGCCGTGGTCGGCGATCACATCGACCCGCACGCCGAGGATCTTCCCGTCCCTGGTCGCCGCGATCTCGCCGCGCATGTGGTAGTCGCGCGCGAACGAGGTGCTCATCAGATTTTCTGAGCGGTCCTCTACCCACTTGACCGGGTGTCCGGTGACGATCGAGCCGACGATCGCGCAGACGTAACCCGGATAGATGCCAACCTTGTTGCCGAAGCCGCCGCCGATGTCGGGGGAGATGACCCGGATTTTGTGCTCGGGCAGTCCGGCGACCAGGGCGTACACCGTCCGGTGCGCGTGCGGGGCCTGGCTGGTACACCAGAGGGTCAGCTTCCCGGTGACCTTGTCGAAGTCGGCCACCGCGCCGCAGGTCTCGAGCGGTGCGGGATGCACCCGCGGATAGAGGATGTCCTGCCCCACCACGACCTCGGCGGAGGCGAAGACCTCGTCCGTGCGCTCCTTGTCGCCCGCTTCCCAGTCGAAGATGTGGTTGTGGTGCTTGCCGCTCGTGCCGCTTGCCACATCCTCCTTGTCGTCGCGGATGACCGGCGCATCCTGGTCGAGCGCGCGGCGGGCGTCCACAACGGCTGGCAGCGGCTCGTACTCGACGTCGATCAGCTCGAGCGCGTCGCGCGCGGCATAGCGGTCCTCGGCGACGACGAACGCGACCTCTTGGCCCTGGAAACGCACCTTGTCGGTGGCCAGTACGGCCTGGGTGTCATAGGAGAGGGTCGGCATCCAGGCGAGGTTGAGACCCGCGAGGGTCTCCCCGGTGATGACGGCCTTGACCTTCGGGTGCGCCTCGGCGGCGCTGGTGTCGATCGAGACGACCCGGGCGTGCGCATAGGGGCTGCGCAGCACCGCACCGTGGAGCATGCCTGGCAGGTTGACGTCGTCCACGTAGTTGCCGTGGCCGCGGATGAAGCGCGCGTCCTCCTTGCGGTGCATCCGGCCGAAGCCGACCGGCGGGGCACCGGCGTCGGTGGCTGTCATGCCGGAACCTCCTCTGCCTCGAGGCCCGATTCAGGACCGGCTGCCTCCTTGCCGCCGTGCTCGGCGGCCCACCGTACGGATCGCACGATGTTCTCGTATCCCGTGCATCGACAGCTCTGACCTGAGATCGCTTCTCGGATCTCATGCTCGGAGGGGTCAGGGTTGTGGTTGAGCAGCCATCGCGCCGTCATCAACATGCCGGGGGTGCAGAACCCGCACTGCAACCCGTGACACTCGACGAAACCCTGTTGAACCGGGTCGAGCTCACCGTTGCGCTCGAGGCCTTCGACGGTGTCGACCGTATGACCGTCGGCCATGACGGCGAGCACGGTGCACGATTTGACCGGTACGCCGTCGAGCCACACGACACAGGTGCCACAGTTCGAGGTGTCGCAGCCCCAGTGCGTTCCAGTCAGTCCGAGATGATCCCGCAGGTAATGGACGAGGAGTAGCCGCGCCTCGACTTCGCCTGCGTATTCCTGGCCATTAACGCTTACCGTGATCGACGGCATCAGCTCTCCAGTCCTCTCGCCCGGGCGGCCGCACGGCGCAGCGCGCGGGTCGTGAGCTCCCCGGCGAGGTGCCGTTTGTAGTCGGCGGGCCCGCGCTGGTCGGCGACGGGATTGCAGTAGGCGGCGGCGATCCGGCCGGTGGCCACGAAGGCCTCCTCGGTCGGTGCCTCGCCGCGCAGGTGGTCCTCCGCTTCCGCCGCGACGAAGTGGGCGGCGCCCACGGCGGTCAGACCGATGCCGACATCGCTGACGACACCGCCGTCCAGCCACACGGCGGCGCCGGCCGCGGCGACTGGCCAGTCTCCGACCCGCCGCTCCAGCTTCTCGTACGCGCTGCCGCCTCCCGGTCGGATGGGAACGCGCACCTCGGTGAGCAGCTCGCCAGGACCGACGACGGTCTCGTACGGGCCGAGGTGGAACTCTCTCGCACTGACGGTACGGCTCCCACCGGGTCCGACGATCACCATCGTCGCCCGTACCGCGGCGAATGCCGCGGAGAGATCCTCGGACGGATCGGCTTGGCAGAGCGAGCCGCCCACGGTGCCGCGGTTGCGCACGATCGGGTCGGCGATGACGCGTTCCGCGTCGTGGAAGATCGGGTAGTGCTCGCCCGCTATCGGCGACGCGAGCAGCTCGGCATGGGTGGTCAGCGCGCCGATCCGCAGCTCGCCGCCCGCTACCCGGATGTAGGACAACTCCGATAGGTCGTTGATGTCGACGAGCGCCTCTGGTGCGGCAAGGCGCAGCTTCATCATGGGGATCAGGCTGTGGCCGCCTGCCACGACGCGGGCGTCGGGACCGAACTTGCCGAGCAAGGCGAGTGCGTCCTCGACGGTGCGTGCCTTCGCGTACTCGAAATGCGCGGGAACCTGCATGATGCGCCCCTTCTGTGGGCTGGAACACCCGCCCCCGCGCCGGGCGCTCTTGGTCTCCACGGTCCACGACGCGCGCACCGAGCGCGCGTCGTCGCACGCTGTGGTTGCCAGCGTTATACCGACCGTTCCCGGGTGCAACAGGGTATTAAGGAAACACTTATCCGCCCAAGTCTGGCGGCTGAATCGGCCTCTTGCCAGGATGGCAGCGTGACACTGGCGCAGTTGAACGCATTCGTGCTGGTAGCGCGGATGGGTTCGGTGACCGCGGCGGCGTCGGCGCTCGGTGTCAGTGAGCCGGCCGTGTCGCAGGCGCTGGCGGCTTTGCGCCAGCATCTCGGCGATCCGCTGGTGACCCGCGGTCCCAACGGCATGAGGCTCACGTCGGGCGGCAGCCGGTTGCTTCCGGTCGCCTCACAGATGATCGCGCTTGGGGCGGAGGCCGAGGCGGCCGTCCGCGCCGCGCGTGGCGCACCCGAGCAGCTTCGGGTGGTCGCGACCAGCCCGATCGCCGAGTTCCTCGCGACCCCGCTGGTCGATGCGTTCACGCGGCGGTTGGCGAGCGGCGTCGAGGCGACCTGCGGCGTAGCAACGAGCAGGGAGATGCCCGTCTTGGTGGTTAACCGGCTCGCCGATCTCGCGCTCGGGCCGCCGCTTTCCGGCACGGGGTTGCGTGCCAGGGCCGGCGCAGCCCTGGCAGGGTCCGGTCGCGCTGTGTCCAATCGTGGCGGCTCGGCCGGTGCCGCGCCGGGTCTGATGACGAGCGGCGCGCCACGACTCGACGTCGGCACGGTGGTGAGCGGAACGGCCGGCATGGGCCTTGGTCCGGCCCTCGAGCCCGAAGGCGCGGCGGAGCTCGTCAGCGAACCGATATTCCGCTGCAGGACCATTGTCGTGGCCTCCCCACGCACAAGGCCTCGGGGGAGCGCCGCTCAGTGGCCGTGGCTGGTCGATCCATCGGGAACGGATCCGGCCAGTGACGTCAGCCGCCTGCTCACCCTGCTGCGTGTGCCGGACAGGCAGATCCAGGTCTTCCCCAACCAGACCGCCGCCTGGGCGGCCGCGGCATCAGGTGCCGGAGTCGCCCCCGCGCTCGCTCACCTCGTTTCCTCGCAGCTACGCCGCGGTGAACTGGCGATGGTCGACACTCCTGCCACCCCGGTCGAGAGTACCTGGCACGTCACCTCGCTGAGGTCCGAGCGGCGGTCACCCGCGGCAAGCGCGCTGCGCCGATTCCTCGGCACCCCTGAGGCGATGCACCTCATGCGGACGCCGAGCGTCGGCGTCCCGCCCTCGCGGTTCCGGCCGCCCGTGTACGTCACCATCTGGAGCTGACTCCGCGTTTTCGCATGAAGGGCACCTTCACCCCCCCCGATCTATCGGGTGAAGGTGCCCTTCAGCTCTGCGGGTTCGAGCGAGGGTTCCCGTCAGGCCCCCGGGCCGCGCCGGGTTAGCGGATGACCGTCGGGCGGACCTCGATCGTTGTCCTGCCGGACTCGACCCCCGGCCACTCAGCGGCGATGGCGGCCGCCTCCTCGATCGTGTCCGTGTGCAGGAAGATGATCCCGCCGACGACCTCCTTTGCCTCGATGAACGGTCCGTCAGTCACGACGCCGCCCCGGATGGTCTTGGCCGTCTTGACGCTGTCGAGCTCCGCGCCACCCTCGTCGATCTTCGCTGACCACTTCTCGAGCCAGGCGTAGATCCTCGCCATCTCCGCGTCGACGTCGGCCGGCGATAGAGCGCTCCAGTCACCCTCCTCACCAATGATCAGCATGGCGTATCGCATGCCACCGTCCCCAGCGCCGCGATCACATCGCGGGCTGCTCGACGATCGGCCGGACCTCGAGCGTGATCAGGCCGCGGTCGACGCCCGGCCAGGTCTTCGCGACCTCAACCGCTTCGTCGATGGTGTCGGCCTCGAGGACCGAGTAGCCGCCGACGACCTCCTTGGCCTCGATGAACGGCCCATCCGT
Source organism: Actinomycetes bacterium (assembly GCA_036001885.1). Taxonomy (GTDB): domain Bacteria; phylum Actinomycetota; class Actinomycetes; order JAKEEW01; family JAKEEW01; genus DASYTV01. Next base: position 9,687 of record DASYTV010000292.1, on the reverse strand, counting down.
GACGGTCGTCCCGCGGATGGTCTTTGCCTTCGAGACGTCGTCGAGCTGGTTGCCCGGGTCCGCGAGCTTCCCGTTGGCGGTGTACTTGTCGTACCACGCGAAGATCTCGCCGCTCCACGCCGAATATTCATCCGCCGACAGAGTTGCTGCGAGCGGCGTATTCATGATCAGGACCGCGTACTTCATTGCCTCTCCTTGCGTCCTCGGCTGGGTCGCCGCTGTCCGGGACCCTCTCAAGCGGTGCTACGTGTGGCGGCCATGAGATTTCGACACCTCTTCCCGAACAGTAAGGCAATCATGGCGTCGAGATCCGTCGCCGACCTGAGGCCGGAGCCGCCTGTGCCTCGCTCCGCAGCATCCGGTAAGGCGAGACCTTGAGCCTCAGCTGGCTGCAGGCCGCCAGAAGGCTGAGCCGCGTCCCGACCCGAGCCCGAGCTCGGTGGATACGGGCGGCTGCGGGCCGGGTCCGGCGTCCACGAAATATCTGAGGACACGGCCGGCCCGGTCGCGGAGCTCCGCAAGGTCAACGAGGTAGACCTTGGTCGGCTCCAGTGCTCGGCGCAGGTCCGCGAGCAAGGTCGTCAGTGGGGCGAAGTCGGCGGCTGGGACGCCCGCATCCGTCAACCCGCTGATCAGGTAGCCGAGCTGATCAGCCAGCCGCTCTAGGAGCTCGTGCAGCGCATGGTCGGTCCACGCCTGGCCGGGTACGCCGGCGCTGCCTTGCCCTGCCGCACCGAGCCGATCGAGCGCCTTCGACGCATCACGGCGAGCGACCTCGAGGGCCCGCCGCCGCGCATCCCCCTGCGCTACCGGCTCAGGCAACGGGAGTGGTACCCCGTCCTCGAGGGCCTCCTCTGGGTTGGGGCCGGGGGCACCGAGTGGCCTGGGCAGCTGCCCGCTGTTGCGCGAGCGGGCGAGCGTTGTCTCGCTGGCTGTCCTGCTTCTGACACGGCCACGGCGCGGAGGCACAATGCCCGGCGTCATGGCGATGCGTGCTCCGCCGGCGTGGATGCCCCAGACGCCAAGCGGTGCGGCCGGCATCTCCCAACCTGACGGCAGCTCAACAGGCTGCGTCACCTTGTGGATTCGGCCGTTTTCGTTCACGACGCGAGTGTCTACAGCCACGAAGGCCGTATAGCGGCAGAGCACCCGATGTCGCAGCGAGACTTCCACGATTCGCCTCTCGAGATCTGCGACGGCGGCGGCTGCGCCGTGCTGCGGTGGCTGCGACGCGAGCCGATCCTCGAGTTCCCTGACATGCCCGCGGGCCCAGATGGCGGCGCTCGCGGGCTGCGCGACTGCGACCGCGCTCACCGGACGCACCCACCGCCGGCCGTCCAGGCGTGTTCCGCGCACGATCAACGCGCCTGTGGGACGGCCACTCCAGCGGCCCGTGACAGTCACCGGCGCGCCGGCAAAAAGGTCCGGCGAGCGGCGAGGCACCACCTGGTCGAGGTCGATCGTGAACCCCGCGGCATCATCGGCAGCGATCTCGATGTCAGTCACAAGTGGCGCTGCGATGCGGCGATGGATTTCCGCCATCACCTCGTCGAGCCGGTTCTCCGACTCGACAAGCTCGCATCGCCCGCCGGTGAGCGCGGCGAGCCGGCCGAGGAAGCCAGCGTTGACCGCCCGGTCGATACCAATCGTGTAAACGCGAGGGACGACCCCCTGGAACCTCCGAAGGCTGTGTTGGCCCGGGGGGACGACCCCCTGGAACCTCCGAAGTATTTGATCCTCGTTGCCTATCTGACCGTCGGTCACGAGGACCAGGATCCGGTCGCGAGCAACTGTGGCAGCGCCGCCAGCCGACGGCTGGGTCTCATCATCCACGGCCAGCAGGTTGAGGGCCCGCCCGAGTGGCGCAAGCATTTCCGTGCCGCCGCGCGGGGTGAGACCGGCGAGGTATTCCACCGCGCTGAAACGATTCCTGTCGTTGGCCTCCACGAGGGAACGCGGCAGTCGGGCCGGCCACTCGACGGTGCTGTCGAAGGAGAGGACGGCGAACCGGTCCGCCGTGGTGAGTCCGTCGACGATGCATGCTGCCGCCCGCCGGGCGGCTGTGATCTTCCAACCGGTCATGCTCCCCGAGCGGTCGAGGACGAGGACGACATCTCGCGGCCGCACCTGCCGCGCGGCCGCGAAGCCACCGTCCACTCCTGGCGGCCACCGTGTGTCCGCCGCAGGGACACGCGGATGGGAGTGGCCGCCACGGAGGACGGGCGGCGGGAAGAGCGTGAGGACGAACGTGCCTTCGCCGGCCGCCTCCGCGTCCGCGGTCATCGTGGCCGACGCCAGAACGTCCTCCTGGTCCGTCACCGTCAACCCGAGGCGCAGGATGAAGTCGCGATCGAGCCGCTCGCCGGGTTGCAGGGTGATGATCGTGTGACCGTCACCGCGGCTTCTCTCCGCTATGGCGTGCAGGCTCGATCGGATCATCTCGATCGGCAGCCCGGCTGGGTCGATGTCGACGGTGAGGGCGAGGCGGACGGGATTGGGGAAGCCGGGCAGCAGAACCGGCGGGGTGATGCGTGAAGCGTCCGGTACCGCTGCGGTGTCAGGCGAAGTGCCGGTGCCGACCGGCGGGCCGTCAAGCAGGCCTTCACCCTGCCCTTCCTCCCGCCAGTCCAGCGACGGTCCCGCAGGGATATAGCGCGGGCCGACGACGAGCGGGAAGCGGAAGGTCAACTCGCCGTCGTCGTAGGCGAGCGGCTGTGCGAGGGTGAGCCGTGCCGTCACCTCTTCGTCGGCTTCGATATTTCCCACCCGCATGGTGAAGACGTCAGGCCGCTCCTCCTCGGCGATGGCAGCCTGGCGCCCGCGTGCGACGGCGTCGTCGTAGTCCTGACGGGCTTGTGCACGTTCCTTGAGGACAGCGTCGATGACGCGGTCCTTTCCCTCCATCCGCATCGCGGTGACCGCCGCGCGGTCGGGCAGCGGGAAGATGTACGTCGCCTCGAGGGGAATGTCGTGCGGGTTCTGGAACCGCTGGGTGACTTCCACCAGCGCCGTCGTGCCATGGATCGCCGCGGCAATGTCGACCGCCTGGAGCGGAAGGTTTCCCCTGCTCGTTGCAAGGGTGCCGACTCCGGCCTCGGGATTGGGGGCGGCATCCGGTGACATGTCCAGCAGCGGCAAGAAGCGGTGCGATCTCGGGGAGTCCCCTCGGGTGGTAGCTGTCATGCCGGTTCTCCTTCGATGGTTCCGTGCGGACGCAGCAGGCCGAGATCGGCAAGGGTCTGGAGCAGTGGTCCGCTTGCCATGTGGATGGTTGCGAGGTCCTCGTCCGTAACCGGACGTGATGCGCCGTCTAGCAGCAGCGTGACGCCAGGGGTCAGCCGCATGGCTGCGAGCGGATCGGGCGACCTTTCCTCCGACCCACGGGCGGCCACCGGCCGTGAGAGTGACGGGCCGGCATGGAGGTCCGCCAGCGCCTCGGACTGGCCGGCTACGCGAGCCGCATGCTGCGCCCAGAATCGAGTGCGGACGCGCTCTGGTCCACCGGCTGCCGCCGCCCGGCGAGTGCTCGCGCCGCCCTCCGGCAGGAGAAGTGCCGCGTCCGGGATATCTGCGATCGACAGCAGCATTTCATCGGTCGCCCCAAGGAGCTCGGCCTGGATGTGGGCCAGCGATCGGCCGGCTGCCTGCCTGCGCTTGATCGCGACAAGCTGGAGCAGGTGCCGCGGGCCGTACCACGCTGCCCGCCCCTGTCGGCGCGGGGGATCGAGGAGCCCGATCGTCGCGTACCAGCGGATGAGTCGCTCGTCGGGCACATCGCGAACTCGAGCGCTCGGCTGCACCGCCTGATTGCTCAGGGCGGCTCCCGCCCGGCTCGCCAGCTCCTTGATCGTCCACTCTTGCATCACGGACTCACTATGACACTGTTAATATGACACTGTCAAGACTGCTAGTCTCTCTTTACTTGCCTCTGAAAGCACTCGTTCCGGCCATCAGCGGGAGCACCTTCTTGCTGACTGGTCTCACCCGCGGCTGCTGACCTCGCGTGCCATGAGGACTACGATCCGTTTGCCTAGCGTCAGACAGGGCGGCCCACCAAAGGGATCCGCACCGATGTGCCGCGCCGCGTAACACTGGACGGCGATGGCATACACAAGGAGGTGTCGGCATGAGCGGCAAGGTTGTGCACTTCGAGATCCCTGCGGATGACGTTGAGCGAGCGCAGGCGTTCTATCGGGACGCCTTCGGCTGGACGATCAACGCCATGCCCGAGATGGGTTACACCATCGTCATGACGACCGAGTCGGACGAGGCGGGCACGCCGGTCGAGCGCGGCGCCATCAACGGCGGCATGCTGCAGCGACAGGGGCAGATCAGCTCCCCGGTCATCACCATCGGCGTCGATGACGTCGAGCAGGCGTTGCGGCGGGTTGAGGAGCTCGGCGGTAAGACGGTCATCGACAAGCAAGACGTCGGCGGGATGGGTTTCTCCGCCTACTTCTCAGACCCCGAGGGCAACATCGTCGGCCTGTGGCAGAGCGTCCAGTCCGCCTAGCGCGAGCGCCGCATCCGACCCTCCGCCCGGGTTCGCCGCATCACACCTCGAGGTAGAGCAGCCGGCACGGCAGACATCGCGCCTGATGCAGCACTTCGCTCCCGGCCGCATCATCCTGCGCCCGAAATGTCCGGCTCCTGGATGCTCCTGCGGCGCGGAGTGCTGCTGTCGGGCGCGGAGTGCTGCTGACTCGCCGGCCTGCGGGGCGCAGACGTCGGTCAGTGCTCGTCGAGCTCATCAACCTCGGCCCGAGGGATGCCGAGGAGGAGCAGGATCACGTCGAGGTAGGGCACGGTCACCGTGGTATGCGCCTGCTCGCGAACCGCAGGATTGGCGTTGAAGGCTACCCCGAGTCCGGCGGCGGCGATCATGTCAAGGTCGTTCGCACCGTCGCCGATCGCGACCGTTTGGGAGAGCGGCACCCCGGCGTCGGCCGCAAAGCGCCGCAGCACCTCAGCCTTCCCTGCCCGGTCCACGATTGGCCCGAGCAGGCGTCCGGTGAGCCGGCCGCCGACGACTTCGAGCGTGTTGGCCGCGGCATAGTCCAGGCCGAGTTCGACCACCAGTCCGTCGGTGATCTGGGTGAACCCGCCGGAGACGATGCCGATGCGGTGGTCGAGTCGTTGCAGGACCCGGACGAGGGTGCGCGCACCCGGCATCAGCTTGAGGGTGGAGCGCACCTTGTCGATCGCTGACTCCTCCAGGCCTTCGAGCAACGCGACGCGCCGGCGTAGCGACGTCTCGAAATCGACCTCGCCGCGCATCGCGGCGGCCGTGATGCGCGCCACCTCGTTGGCGCATCCCTTGTCGGCAGCGAGGAGCTCGATGACCTCGCCTTGTATCAGCGTCGAGTCGACATCCATCACGACCAGCCGCTTCGTACGCCGGTGCAGGCCCGACGGCTGTACGGCGACATCGACCCGGCGGCGAGATGCTTCGGCGGCGAGTGCGGTCCGTAGCGCCGCGGGGTCGGCGCCGGACACGTCCAGCTCCAGGCTGGTCACCGGTCGGCGGGACAGCCGCACGATCCGGTCGATGTTCGCGCCGCAGGACGCGATGACGGTTGCGATGGCGCCAACAGCCGCCGGACGCAGCGGGTCGCCGATGACTGTCACGTGCAGGCGGCCCGCGGCGCGCGGCGGCGCGTCCCCGGTCCCCGACACGATCTCGACGTCCATCCCGAGGTCTCGCGCCACCCCGGTCAGCTCGGCACGCAGCATTCCCTCGGTCTGCGGCACAGTCACCAGCACGCCGAGAACCAGCCGCCCACGGATCACCACCTGCTCAACGTCGACGACCTCGACAGGGTGCGCGGCGAGTACGTCGAACAGCGCCGAGGTCACGCCCGGCCGGTCGCGCCCGGTGACCGTCACCAGCAGCGTCCGCTGCGCGCTCACACCGATACCCCCTCGTTCGCCGCGGTCCAGCCGCGGCGTCACGTGGCCGCGGCCGCCGCCGGCACGACGAACCTATCGCCAGAAAGTCGGCCCTCACCCGGCTCATATGCTGACCACAGCGAGACGGTCGATAAGGAACAGTCGCGGGGGATCGCGCGCGAGGACCGCAGCGTCGTCGGCCAAGACCGTCGAACGATGCCGGCTGACAGAGGGAGCACAGGGTGCCGGGGACCAACCTGACGAGGATCGAGGCCGCCGAGCGGGCCGAACTGCTGCACGTGGACTCGTACGACGTTGATCTCGACTTGACGACCGGGCCAGAGACCTTCCGGTCGGTCACGGAGATCAGCTTCAGCTGTACGGCCCCAGGCGCTTCGACCTTCCTCGATCTCATCGCCCCCAAGGTCCACGAGATCGTGCTCAACGGCCGCGAGCTCGACCCGGCGACTGCCTACGCCGACGGGCGGATCGTCCTCGACGGCCTTGCGGGCACCAACGTGGTCAAGGTCGTCGCCGACTGCGCCTATGTTCGCACCGGCGAAGGGCTGCACAGGGCTGTCGACCCCGCAGACCGTGAGGTCTATCTCTACACGCAGTTCGAGGTCCCGAACGCCAGGACGATGTATGCCACCTTCGAGCAACCTGACCTCAAGGGCACCTGGCGGCTCAGCGTTACTGCTTCGGCCGACTGGCAGGTGGTATCGAACTCGCCGACGCCGCAGCCATCGCCAGTGGCAACCGCCGCGGAGGCAGTCGCGAAGCCGGCAGAGGATGGCTCACGTCGTCGGGCGCGCTGGGTATTCGAGCCAACGCCGCGCGTCTCCACGTACATCACGGCGCTCGTCGCGGGGCCCTACTACGTCGTCCGAGACATGCATCAGGTCGACGGAAAGGTCATCCCGCTCGGCCTGTTCTGCCGCAAGTCGCTGGCTGGCTACCTCGATCCGGACGAGATCTTCGAGATCACGAAGCAGGGCTTCGACTTCTTCAGCGCTGCGTTCGACTTTCCTTACCCATTCGAGAAGTACGACCAGCTCTTCGTGCCCGAATACAACGCGGGCGCCATGGAGAACGCAGGTTGCGTGGTCTTCCGCGACGAGTTCGTGTTCCGGTCGAAGGTCACCGACACCGCTCGGCAGGACCGAGCCGAGGTGATCCTGCACGAGATGGCGCACATGTGGTTCGGCGACCTGGTCACCATGCGCTGGTGGGACGACCTGTGGCTGAATGAGTCGTTCGCGACCTACGCCGCCGCCGTCGGGCTGACCTTTGCGACCCGCTGGACCGAGGCATGGACGCATTTCATCAACCGCTGGAAGGCCTTCGGCTACGTCCAAGACCAGCTGCCCTCGACGCACCCGGTGGTCGCGGACATCGCAGACCTTGACCAGGTGTACGCGAACTTCGACGGCATTGCCTACGCCAAGGGAGCCTCAGTCCTCAAGCAGCTCGCGGCCTACGTCGGTTATGACGAGTTCTTCGCCGGCCTACGGCACTACTTCAAACGGCACGCGTGGGGGAACACCACGCTTGCTGACCTGCTCACCGCGCTTGAGGAGACCTCCGGCCGGGACATGAGCGCCTGGGCGAGGGTGTGGCTGTCCACAGCGGGAGTGAATACGCTCCGCCCGTCGCTGAAGGTCGACGACGACGGCGCCATCACCTCGTTCGCCGTGATCCAGGAGGCCGACCCGGCGTGGCCGACCTTGCGGACGCACCGAATCGCCATCGGGGTGTACGACAAGATGCCGGCCGGTGCGGCCGCCAGAGCCGACGACTCGGCGGAATCCCCCCGGCTGGTCCGGCGTCATCGCATCGAGCTGGACGTGTCGGGTGAGCGCACCGAGGTGCCGGAACTCATGGGCGTCACGCGCGGCGACCTGATCCTGCTCAACGACGACGACCTCACCTACGCCAAGATCCGGCTCGATCCGGTGTCGCTCGCGACCGCGGTCAGCTCCGTCTCCTCCCTCGATTCCTCCTTGGCCCGGGCGCTGTGCTGGCTCGCGGCGTGGGATATGGTCCGCGATGGCGAGATGCGGGCGCGTGACTACGTCGCCATGGTTCTCGGCGGTATCGGCGCAGAGCAGGACATCGCGGTCGTCGATGCACTGCTGGGCCGCCGGGCGGCGACCGCGCTGGACGAGTACGCCGATCCCGCCTGGCGATCAGTGGGTCTCGGCATGGTGGCGACCCGGATGCGCGAGCTGCTTGCAACCGCCGAGCCCGGCAGTGATCACCAGCTTGCCTGGGTACGCGCGCTCGTCTGGTCGGCCGTCGGCGAGGAAGACCTGTCGTTCGTCCGTGGCCTGCTGACCGGCGAGACCGTCGTCGTCGGTTTGACGGTCGACCCGGACCTGCGCTGGCGGGCCGTCACCCGCCTGGCGTCGTCCGGCCTCATCAGCGCCGCTGACATCGACGCCGAATTGGCCCTCGACACCACGACGGAGGGCGAGGAGAAGGCGGCCACCGCGATGGCTGCGCTGCCGACATCAGCGGCGAAAGCGACAGCGTGGGCCAAGGCCTTCGAGGAGGTTGAGGTGACGAACACCATCCAGACAGCGACCGCCTTCGGCTTCGTCCAGCCGGACCAGGCCGACGCGCTCGAGCCTTTTGTCGAGCGGTACTTCGAGTCGATTGCCGACTTCTTCGCACGCGCCTCCGCCACCGCGCAGCTGGTCGTGACGCCGCTGCTCTATCCGCGCTGGCGGATCGAGCAGTCGACGCTGGATCGCACCGACGCCTTTCTGGCTACGCCTGACCTGCCGCCGGCGCTCGTCCGCCAGCTCGTCGAGACGCGCGACGGCGTGGCACGCGCATTGCGCGCCCGTTCCCGCGACGCCGGCGCGCCCTCCTAGCTCCGAACCGCCGCCCCACAGCCTCGGCGGCACTTCACACTCTCGCGGGCTCTGCTTGCTGTGCCATGGGCAGATCCGCACCGGCATGGGCGATCGGGTCGGCGGAGGAGGCACTCTCGAGATTGCGCACGTCACGAACCGCCGCGGTGCCGATGGAGCTAACCGCGACGAGGACGGCGGCGCCGGCGAGCGGCAGCCCCGGTCCGGCGGCGTCGGCGAGGGCGGGACCCAGCGCGTACCCCAGGGGCATGGCGGCCAGTGAAACTAGCCAGTCATAGGCGCTCACCCGGGCTAGCACGTGGCTGGGCACCCGCCGCTGCACGGCGGTCTCCCACACCGGGTTGAGGAAACCGAGTGCGGTGAGCGCGACGGCGGAGGCGCCGACCAGCCACGGGGCGGGTGCGGTAACGGCGAGCAGGAGTAGCGGCGCGGCGTAGAGCGCCAAGCCGAGGTTGGCGACGAGGATCGGCCGGCGGGGGCGGATCTTCGCCGCAAGCACTGAGCCGACCAGCACGCCGATCGCGCCCGCCTGCAGGACCGCTACCCATACCGCCTCGCCGCCCAGCTCCTCGACGGCGATGAGCGGTCCGAGCGTGACGAACACGCCCGCCGCGAAGTTCCAGCAGGCGTGGGCGATGAGGCTGGTCCAGTACCAGGTGCGGGCGCGGACCTCCGCCCAGCCATCGATCAGATCGGCTCGCAGTGATTGTGCCGGTATCGCGACGTGCGCGGTCCGAATGACGGCGAGGGTCGCCGCGCCGATCACAAACGTCGCAGCGTCCAGGATGAACGCCCAGCCCGGCCCGGCCGTCAGGATCAGCACACCGGCGAGCGCGGGTCCGACGAGGTTGGTCGCACTGCGGGCGACGCCCATCAAGGCGTTGGCCTGCTGCCGGTCGGACCCATTGTCCGGCACGGT
>DASYTV010000291.1:0-4024 GCA_036001885.1 Actinomycetes bacterium | reverse complement strand
CACCGGTGACACCCGGCTTCTCCGAGCCGACGACGGCAGCGAGATCACCCTGGCCGAGTTGGTGCGGACCGCCGCGCGGAACATCCCGGTATGGAGCCTCGACGACGCCTGGCGCCTCGTCCCCGCCAGCTTGACCCACGCCTATCCCAGTGGCGTGAAGCAGGTTTACCGCCTCCGCCTCGCCTCGGGCCGCGAACTCCGCGCCACCGCCAACCACAGGTTCCGAACGGTCGATGACTGGGCGCCGTTGGGTGAGCTTGCTCCTGGTGACCGGATCGCCGTACCGCGACTGGTCCCGGCACCGGAAGCGATCCACCGTTGGGAGGAGCCTGAGATCGTCCTTCTGGCTCACCTCCTCGGTGACGGCAGCATGCGGCGCCGCCAACCGCTCTTCTACGTCAGCACCGACGAGGAGAACCTGGCGGCGGTAACTGCGGCGGCGACTCACTTCGGCGTCAATGCCCGCCGGGAGCCGGCGAAGGGCTGCTGGCGGCTGGCGCTCCCTGCGCCGGTGAAGCTTGCCCGGGGCCGACGGAACCCGATCGTCGCCTGGCTCGACGGGCTCGGGGTCTACGGTCTCCGGTCGCACGAAAAGTTCGTCCCGGCAGGGGTGTTCGCTCTGCCCGATGACGAGGTGGCGCTCTTTCTACGGCATCTGTGGGCCACCGACGGTTCGGTGACCGTGCGGCCGGCAGGCACGTCCGGTCCGGTTGGCCGGGTGTACTACGCCAGTACAAGCCGGCGGCTGGTCGACGACGTCCGCGTGCTTCTTCTGCGACTGGGCATACAGTCGCGGGTGAAGTTCACCACCAAGGCTGGGTACCGTCCGTGCTACCAGGTCGACGTCTACGGCGCGGCCGAGCAGCGGCGCTTCTGCGAGGTCATCGGGGTCCACGGCGAGCGGGGCGCAGCCTGCAGACGTCTGCTGTCAGCTCTCGAGGGTCGCGTTCCTAACCCCAACGCCGACACGATCCCTTGGGAGATCCGTCCTCGCATTGTGGCCGCCATGGCGCGAGCCGGGCTCAGCCAGCGCACCCTGGCCGCCGCTCTCGGCGAGCAGTACTGCGGCAGCTACCTCCTCGGCAGTGAAGGCCGGCCGCGTTCGTCGCGACGGGACCGGATGGAGGCGATCGCCCGAGCGGTTGAAGACAAGGAGCTCCTCGCCTTGGCCACATCCGACGTGGCGTGGGACAGCATCGTGGCTATCGAGCCGCTCGGCGACGAGGAGGTCTTCGACGCCACCGTCCTCGGCACCCACAACTTCGTCGCCAACGGGGTCGTGGCCCACAACTCGATCGAGCAGGACGCGGACGTCGTCGCCTTCATCTACCGGGACGATTCCTACAACCCGGAGTCGACCGAAAAGGGCACGGCCGAGATCATCGTGGCCAAGCACCGCAACGGCCCAACCGCCAAGGTCCGCCTGGCCTTCCTCGAGCACCTCACCAAATTCGCCAACATGGCCCGCCGCTAGCGGGAGCTCGCGCGACGCTGGCGGCCTGCGGTCACCCGAGGTGGTGGCGAGCCGTTCGCAGGTAAGGCCCCGGCCACGGCCGGGGCATCCGTCCATGGTTGGCGTCGTTGGCCGCTTGCGCCCGCCGGCCTCAAGACTCCGCTCGCTCCGCTCGCCGGCCTCCGGCCGGTCTTGACCCCGGCTCCGTGGCAACCCGCCTTCCCACGCACGCGGATCGACTCAGCGACTCGGCCAAGTATGTCGTTGTCAAGGTTCTGTTTTGAGGAAGGCGAACCGGGTTCCGGGTCGAAGGTCCGGGCGACGGCCGACCCCCTCGGGAGGCACGGTCCCGGGGTGGCTAGTCGGGGCCGCGGGGTTTGCCTCGCAGGAGGCCGGCTTTGCGGTCCCGTTCGGTCTTGATCCGATGGTGCGGCCAGCACGGAGTCCCCAGATTGGCGTACGACGTCTTGCCGCCGTTGGCACAGGGGTCGATGTGGTCGCGTTCGATGTGGTAGCGCCGATCACAGCCGGGTTCCGAGCAGATAGGGCCTTCGAACTCGGGCGGTGCGCCGAGCCTCAAGGCGGTGCGCAGCACGGCCGGGTAGCGCCGCCCGAAGTGGGCGATGGTGTGGATGTCCACCCCATCGTGCAGCACAGCCTTGAGGAACGCATCGCGTCCAAGCTCCAGGGCAAGTGATACCGGGATGGGGCCTCCACCGATGATGTGGCACAACTCGCCTGCTTCGGCGTAGCCGCGGCGATAGGCCCGCAGGTCGCACACGATGACGAGATCGGCCTGGTGGGCTTTGCCCTTGCCACCCGACTCGAACATCCGGACGAACGCATCGGCGGCGACCGTCGAACGCCGGGGTGCAACGACAGTCGCCGAACCATCATCGAACAACTCGTCACCGGAGTTGTGGTCTTGCCGGTTGACTTCCCGGCGGTATTCCTGCCAGAGGCGATCGGTCTCAGCGTCGAGCCGGTTGACGATCGGAACCCCGAACTCGGGCGGAAGCTCGACCGTGATGGCCACGTTGCCGAGCCGCGTGCGCCAGTGGCGAGCCTGCTTGGCGGCGTGCTGCATCGCGTGCAGCTCCTCAGGATCGATGGCCCGTACCCGCCGGTCCCGCGCCTGCTCCTTCAAGGTCTTCAAGCTGTTCTGCCTGGCGACACCCAAGAGGTCGGCGGCCGAACCAGGGCACTCCGCTTCCGTTCTCACCAACTCACGGGCCTGGGCGAGTGACAGCTCGCCTGCCTCCAACGCCGCTTTCGCCTCGGGCTGCGACTCCAACGCCGCAGCCGTATCGAGCGCAGCCTTGGCTGAACCCGCGGTTGTCCCCGAGGCCCGCGCCAACCAGTCGGACGCGTCGGCAAAGCCGCGGTCCTTGTGCACCCCGCACGCCCCAGCCCGGGCAGCAGCCCGAAGCCGAGCCGCTGCAAACACCTTCTCCGTAGTGGCCAGCTCTTCCACCAGAACGGCGCAGTCCTCGCCGGAGAGCACCTCCGGCTGGAAGCCGACAAGAGTGGCGCGCACAACCCGCACCAACTCAACGAGATCCTCGCCCACCACACCTCCTCGACCCACCAGACGCGCCCCAGCGCACTTACTTCAGGGGGGAGGGCCGCTATGCCCGGCAACCTCGAGGCAGGACCCGACTCTATCCCGAACAGATGTGCGTGTCAAGGAGAGAACCCTTATCCTGCAACGGTTTCTCGTTCAGCGAAGGGGCCGCCGCAACCCGCGAGCGTGGATATCGATTCCCGCATACGATCCTCACCGAGGAGCGTGGTCATGGAACTTTCGGAGTACAAGCGAGCCGTTCAGGCCACATGGGCGAGTGGGGACTACGACCGGATGGCTCGCACGGAAGGGCTGTATGTCACCGGCGAGGTGCTGGTGCGCCGCGCCGGTGTGGCAGCCGGCGCCGAGGTGCTCGATGTCGCCTGTGGCACCGGCAACGCCACGATTCCCGCCGCAGCCACGGGCGCCAAAGTCACCGGGCTCGATCTGTCTCCCGAGATGCTCGCCGCAGCGGCTGCACGCGCCGTCGAGGCCGGCCATGACATCGAGTGGCGAGAGGGAGACGCCGAAGCACTGCCGTTCAACGACGGCAGCTTCGACGTCGTGCTCTCGTCCTTTGGCGCTATGTTCGCTCCCCGCCACGTGGTCGTCGCCCGTGAACTTGCTCGGGTGCTGCGACCCAGCGGTCGCTTGGCTATGAGCAACTGGGTCCCCGATGGCGCCATCGGGGATTTCTTCTCCACCGTCATGGAGTTCGCTCCGCCGATGCCCGACTTCGTCGAGCCACCGCTGCTATGGGGCGACGAGTCGCATGTCCGCCGGCTCTTCGATGGCACGAGGATGGAGCTGGGCTTCGACCGAGACAGCGTTACGCTCCGCGCCGCGTCCGTCGCCGAGGCCGTCGAGCTGTACTCGACCGACCTCGGTCCAGTCGCCCAAACCCGGCTCGCCGCCGAGGCCGAGGGGCGCTGGCCGATGCTGCGCGATCGCCTCACCACATTTTTCGAGCGGCACAACACCGCCACCGACGGCACCGTCGCCTGGTC
>DASYTV010000290.1:0-5718 GCA_036001885.1 Actinomycetes bacterium | reverse complement strand
TTCGAGCGCATCCGCGCCGCGGGTGCCGAGGTGCTGCAGGAGCCGATCGACCAGCCATACGGTGTCCGCGACTGCGCCTTCCGCGATCCCTCCGGCAACATGCTGCGCTTCAACCAGCCTCGCCGGCGGTGAGCTCTGGTCCCGCGAACCGGGCGCTACCCTGCCGGCGAATTGAAGCACCCAGTCAGAACTGCGCGGCGGCCTGCCGTCGGTAGTGGCCATCGCGGGCCGGCGGCGGGATGTCTGCCGGGATCAGCGGCTCCTGTGGGATGGAGCGTTCGTTGCTTCCCTTCGTGCTGTTCGTGGGCAGAGGCGGCTGGCTGCGATGCTCCCGGTCAGCAGTTACGCCAGTTTGAACGCCATGACGGTCAGCAGGACGAGCGACGGCACACCAACCGCCGGGCCGGCGATGCCGCTGCGCCACATGTCGTCGTCGTTCTGACCGGGTGCGTCGGCTGGGGCGGAGACCCTTAGCCTTTGACGGCACCCATCGTGAAGCCCGCGACGAATCGGTCAAGAAAGAGGTTGAACACGGCGGCAATGGGCAACGCGACCAGTACCGTTGCCGCCTGCAACGACTGCCAGTAGAACACGTCACCGCGGATCAGCTCAGTAGGAACCCCGGTGCTGACCACCTTCTCGTGACTGGGCGAGACGAACGCGAGCGCGTAGATGAACTCGCTGGCGGTGAGCGTGAACGCGAACACCACCACGGCCACGATCCCCGGAAACGTCAGGGGTACGACCGCTCGCACGAACGCGCCGACGCGGCTGTAGCCGTCGACCATCGCCTGTTCCTCGATGTCCTTGGGGATCGCCTTGAGGAAGCCGATGAGCAGCCAGACGGAGACCGGGATGGTGATCGTCGGGTATACCAGCACCAGCGACCACGTCGAGTCCTGCAGGTCGAGAGCGACGACCATGCGCGACAGGGAAAGGAAAAGCAGACTCGGCGGCACAAGATACACCATAAAGATCGCGATGCCGAACCAACCGGCCCACGGCCGATCGAGGCGGGCCAGCGCATAGGCGGCGGGCAGTCCCAGCAGCAGCGTGATCGCCACGACGAGCGCCCCGACCCAGAGCGTGTTCCAAACGAACGTGCCGAACGCCGTGCTCTTGAACAGGTATACGAAATGGTCGGACGTGGCCGCGAGGTTGTACCTGAACGGGTTGTTCGACGGATTGTACAGGTCGCGGTTGCGCTTGAACGCCGTGATCAGGCTCCACAGGAATGGCGCCGCGGCGATCAGCGCGACGAGCACCGCTGCGGTGTACACGCCGACCCGAGCCGCGATGCGCCGCCGCACGTAGCGGCGCACCTGGGCCGATGCCTGCGCCATCAGCGCACCTCCATCCGCCGTACCGCCCGAAGGATCGCGATCGCGGCGGCGAGCAGCAGCGGGAAGAGGAACAACGCGATCGCCGCGCCCTGACCGATGTCACCCCCGTCGATGCCGCGCAGGAACGCCCAGCTGGTGAGCACCTGGGTGGCGTTGTTCGGTCCACCGTTTGTCAGTACGTCCACGATCGCCATGTCGGTGAACGTGAAGATCGCGCCGAACAGAGCCGCGACCGCGACGACCGGCATGGTCAGCGGAATCGTGACCTCGAACATCCGCCGCCAATATCCGGCGCCGTCGACGCGAGCCGCCTCGTCGAGGTCTCTCGGGATCGCCACGATGCCAGCCATCATGATGACCGCCGCGAGCGGAGTGAGCCGCCACACGTGCACAACGATGACCGAGGTCATCGCGAGACCCGGTTCGCCAAGCCAGTACATGTTGGACTCCGGTCCCAACAGCGCGCCGGGCGAGCCGAGCAGGCCGATCTGACGCAGCACCCAGTCGATTGGCGAGTAGATCGAGTCGAGCAGCCACAGCCACGAGATCGCGGCGAGTGTGGTCGGCGTGGTCCACGGCAGCAGCACAAGGAACCGCACGAACCACTTGCCGCGGAAGTCGGCGACCAGGATGTTCGCGAGCACCTTGCCGGACACGACGATCAGCACCATCGAGATCGATGTGAAGATCAGGGTGTTGCCCAGCGAGCGCCAGAACACGGGGTCGTCGAAGATCGCCCTGAAGTTGCGGAGGCCGACGAAGTCGTACGACGGGTCGCCCGCGGTCACATCGGAAACGGCGAAGCCGATGGCCAGGAAAAACGGCACCGCGACGAGCGCGACGATGTAGACCACCGACGGCATGAGGAACACCCAGGCGAGGAACCCGTCCTGGTCGGCTATCCGCCGCCGGGCGGCAGGTAGCGGCGTCGCGGGCACCTCGGTGCCCGGCGACTCGACAACGGTGCTCATGGTGCCTCCCGTTCGCCCCGTGCGTCGCTTCGGGCGGCGGCTTCCGATGAGGCCGAGCAAGCGCGTCCTGAGGTCCAGACGCCGCCGCGCCGCATTGCCTTCATAGTGGAACCGCCTCACGGCTCAAACCGCTGTCGGCATCGAAGAAGCGCAGGCGGTCGTGGGCGACCGCGAACTCGTGCCGCTCCCCCGCCGAGATCGGTATGGTGACCGTCGCCGGCAGCCGGGCCACGACCCGAGTCGGCTCGCCGATGCGCTCCACAGTGCCGTAGAGATGCCGGTCCCCGGAGAGGTACTCGATGCGGTCGACGGTGAGCGGCATGGTGACGCGGTCGGCGCCGGGCAGCGCCTCGACGGGCAGGAAGTGCTCAGGGCGGAAGCCGATGAGGGCACCGTCGTGTGGGACGAGGTTCATCGGTGGAGAGCCGATGAACGTCGCGACGAACGTGTCGGCAGGATGGTCGTACACGTCGACGGGCGGCCCGACCTGGCGGATGGCGCCTTTGTCCAGCACGGCGATCCGGTCGCCGAGGCCCATCGCCTCGGTCTGGTCGTGGGTAACGTAGATCGTCGTGGTCGCGACCTCGTGCTGGAAGCGCTTCAGCTCGTCGCGGGCGCTCGCGCGCAGCTTGGCGTCGAGGTTGGACAATGGCTCATCCAGGAGGAAGACCTGCGGCTCGCGGACCATCGCCCGAGCCAGCGCCACCCGTTGGCGCTCACCGCCGGAGAGCTGCCGGGGCTTGCGGCCCAGCAAATGCCCGATGCCTAGCAGATCGGCAGCCCAGTTGGCCTTGCGCTCGCGGTCCGGCTTGGCCATGCCGGCCGCCCGCAGGGGAAAGACGATGTTGCCGAACACCGTCTTGTGCGGGTAGAGCGCGTAGCTCTGGAAGACCATGGCGATCTTGCGGGCGCGGGGTGGCAGCTGGGTGACCACCCGCTCGTCGATCAGCACGTCACCGGAGGTCGGCTGCTCAAGGCCGGCGATCGTCCGCAGCAGCGTGGTCTTGCCGCAGCCGGACGGGCCGAGCAGGACGAGGTACTCGCCCTGCATCGTGGCCAAGTCGATCCGGTCGATCGCCCGTACCCGCCCGCGGTCGAAGTCCTTAATCAGATCGCGAATCTCGATGACCGCCAACCGACCCTCCTTCAGCCACCGCCGCCGACTAGACCCTGGCGCCGCCACTTGTCATAGATGGGCTTGATCCGCGCCTCGGCGTCGACGACCGCTTGCTTCGCGCTGACCTCGCCGCGCGCTGCACGGGCGAACATGTTGGGGATGACGAACGTGCTGAGCACCTCGCCGACCGCCGTGTTGGCCGGCCCCGGGTGTCCCATGTTGGTGCTCCATTTGATGGCATCCTTGAGGAACGCCAGCTTGTCCGCCGGTTTGCTGCCGAACGGGTCGCTGTCCAACCAGCTGTTCAGGTTGGGCGTGAGCTTCGACCAGGCACAGAAGTCGTAGAGCTTCGAGGCCCAGGTCGCCGACGCGTAGTTGGCCGTGTAGTGCAGCAGGAACTCTTTCGCCGCATCGACGCCCTTGGCGTGCTTCGGCACGATCCAGTTGTACAAGACGTGCTGGGCGGCCAGAGCGGCCGACGGACCCTTGAGCGCCGGCACGAAGTACGTGTCGTCGGCGACGGTCGGGTTCGTGCCCTGGGCGGTGCGCCAGGCCGAGATCGAGTTGACGATGTACGAGAGTTTGCCGGCGACCAGGCCCTGGTTGTTGGATGCGGCGTTCCAGGAGAACACTTCGTTGGTCATCGTTTCCTTGAACAGCTTCGTCATGAACTCGACGGCCGCCACGGTCGCGTCGGAGTTGAGCACGACCCGTTCGTTGGCGTCCTGGATTGACGCGCCATACGACCACAGCAGAGCGCGGCCAACCATGTTGGAGTCGATCTCCTGGGACATGCCCAGGCCCATCTGGACACCCTTCTTTTTGACCTCGGCGCCACCCTTGAGCAGGTCGTCCCAGGTGGTCGGGCCGTTGGGGAAGCCGGCCGGCTCCCACAGCGACTTGCGGTAGTTGCCTGGGTCGGGCACCCAGCCCGGTGAGTACGCGTAGAACCTGCCGGTCGTCGGGTTGAAGCTGGACTTGCGGCAGAGCTCCAGTTGGGTGCCCCAGCGCTTGGTCGCCTCTTCGGTGACGTCCTTCATGTCCATCACGCTCGGCTCGTACTGCGACAGCGTGGCGATGTACTGGATAACGTCGTGCCCCTGGCCAGCCTGGATCTCGGCGGCGATCCGGGTGGGGATCTCCGCCTGGTTGATGTGGTCGACCGTCACATTGACGCTCACCTTCGTGCCCCAGTCCTTGGCGAACTTGTCGAACCACGTGTCGTGACTGGGCACGAAGTGGCTCCACAAGAGGATCTTCAGGTCACCCGAGAGCTTCTTGCTCGGTTCGGTGAAGGTCTCCTTCGGCGCCTCGCGGGGGCTGCCGGTCGGGCCGGTAGGGCCGCCCTCCTCCTCGCTCGCACACCCTGCGAGCGATCCGGCGAGCGGTACGCCGAGTGCGGCTCCAAGGGCCACCGCGCCGGTGGCGCGCAGCAGGTCACGCCGCGAGCGCGAGGTCGACAGGAAGCCAGGGATCGGTTCGTTGGCCATGGCTCCTCCTCAATCTGGTACACCGAACGCTACCGCTGTGTGACGGGCGTCACTAGATCCGTTCACTATCACACCCTCCCCGACCGGGGCATCGCGGTGAGGTGCATCGCCGAGGGCCGCGACCCGGCCCAGGTACGGGCGGGTGATCTGGCCGAGGGCCCGCTGTTCTGGGTCGACGCCACCGCCGACATCGGTGAGGTGCTGCACCAGATGGAAGATCACCGGGTCACCCGACCACCATCACCACGAACGGTCCCCGTGGCGGGTCCGTGTCCCCCGGCACATCGTCCGCGGGGTCAGCCACCGCGAACGGGCCCTGTCGTCGACGGCAAGCCGGCACGGTCAACAACCCTCAACGACGCCCCCAAGGCGGCACAGCGACGCTCGCCAGCAACACCGGTGAGCTCAGGCAACACCGGCCACATCCGCACCGTCGCTGGCAGCGTCGCACGGCCAAAATACATCGATGCCGGTAGACGTATGCGTGTCATCATGGAGGTAGCGCCGATCGGCGCTTCATCCCCTATCGGAGGTGGACCGTGAGTCCAAACCTCGTCCAGCGCCTGTCGTCCGAGGCGCTGGGCACCCTGCTCCTGGTGTACTTCGGGGTCGCCGCCACCCTCGCGGCGACCGCAGGATCCCTCGGCGTCGCCGCCGCCTACGCGGTGGCACTCACCCTTGCCGTGTGGATCTTTGGCGCCGCGTCCGGCGCCCACCTCAACCCCGCCGTCACCATCGCTGTGGCGGTGCGGGGCCGGTTCGCCTGGCGCGACGTGCCCGGCTACCTGATCGCGCAG
>DASYTV010000289.1:0-3385 GCA_036001885.1 Actinomycetes bacterium | reverse complement strand
AAGTGCGCGCTCATCTTCGGCCAGATGGACGAGCCGCCGGGGGTGCGCCTGCGCGTCGGCCTCGCCGCGCTCACGATGGCCGAGTACTTCCGGGACGTGAAGCGACAGGACGTGCTCCTCTTCATCGACAACATCTTCCGGTTCACGCAGGCGGGGTCGGAGGTCTCGACGCTCCTCGGGCGCATGCCCAGCGCGGTCGGGTACCAGCCGACGCTGGCCGGCGAGATGGGCGAGCTGCAGGAGCGGATCACCTCGACGCGCGGCCGGTCGATCACCTCCCTCCAGGCGATCTACGTGCCGGCCGACGACATCACCGACCCGGCGCCGCACACGACGTTCGCCCACCTCGACGCCACGACGGTGCTCAGCCGGCAGATCGCCGAGCTCGGCATCTACCCGGCCGTCGACCCGCTCGACTCGACGAGCCGCATCCTGGACGCGCGCTACGTCGGTCAAGAGCATTACGATACGGCTCGGCGCGTGCAGGAGATCCTGCAGCGCTACAAGGACCTGCAGGACATCATCGCGATCCTCGGCATCGACGAGCTCTCAGAGGAGGACAAGATCCTCGTCGGCCGGGCCCGCCGGATCCAGCGGTTCCTGTCGCAGAACACCTTCGTGGCCGAGCGGTTCACCGGCATTCCTGGATCGTTCGTCAAGGTCAAGGAGACGATCGACGCGTTCCGTGCCCTGACCGGTGGCGAGTACGACCACCTGCCGGAGCAGGCGTTCTTCCTGTCCGGCGGCATCGAGGACGTCGAACGCAAGGCTGCCGAGCTCGCCAAGGGCTGACCACAGTGTCCAGCCCGATGTCGCTGCGATGATCATCCCCAGCCTTAAGCCCGGTGCTGGTGGGCGCAAGGGTGGGCAGCATAAGAGCATCCAAGACGAGTCGGTATCCTCAGGGGACACCCGGGGTCACCCGGTGGAGTGGTCCCGGGTTTCCGAGCACCGTCTCCGTGGACTTTTACACTTCGAGGAGTCTTTGTGGCGGAGCTGCACGTCGAGCTTGTAGCAGCGGATCGCGAGGTCTGGTCGGGCGAGGCTCGCATGGTCATCGCCCGCACGCTTGACGGCGACATCGGCATCCTTCCAGGACATGTGCCGGTGCTCGGCGTGCTCGAGTCGGGGCCGGTCCGCATCGACCCGGTCGACGGCGAAACCGTCATGGCGGCCGTTCACGGTGGCTTCCTCTCCGTGGCGGACAACGTCGTGTCGATCCTTGCCGAAGTGGCTGAACTAGCCGACGAGATCGACGTGGCCCGGGCTGCGGAGGATTTCGATCGCGAGCGGGCGGCTGGAAATGAGGCCGATGTCGGGGCGCAGAAGCGTGCCGAGACGCGGTTGAGGGCCACAGGTCAGCTGCACTAGGAAGCGGCGTGGCACACAGCGAAGGGGACGGCAAGGTGCGGAAGAGGGGGCCCGGTTGACGAATATCGCCGAGGTGCTCGGTGGCATTCTCGCGCTCGCCCTCCTCGCCTTCCTCGCTCTCGCCATCAGGCGCCGCGTGCTGCGCCGCCGAGGCGGCACCTTCGACTGCAGCCTGCGGCTCTCCGCGAAAAGACACGGCCAGGGCTGGGTCTATGGCATCGCGCGCTACCGTGGCGACGGGATCGAGTGGTTCCGTGTGTTCAGTTTCTCCCCCCGTCCTAAGAGGACGATCCCGCGGCGCGACCTCGTCGTGCATGGTCGCCGCGTTCCCAAGGGACCCGAGGTGATGTCGCTTCTCTCCGGTGCCGTCATCCTCGAATGCGGCGTCGCCGGTCAGCCGCTCGAACTCGCCATGAGCCCGGATGCGATGACGGGCTTTCTCTCCTGGCTCGAAGCGGCACCCCCTGGGCGGCACCTCGTCGCCTAACCGGCGGGCACCAGGCGTCACCAAGGACCTCCAGGCGCTGCGGTCAGTCGCGATTGGCGCCGGGTTGCCAGAGCACGTCGCCCCGCTCGGAGTTAGCCGCGCGGGCGAGGATGAACAGCAGGTCGGAGAGCCGGTTCAAGTACTTTGCAGCGAGCGGATTGACCGAGTCGCCGTAGGCCTCGATCGCGGCCCAGGCGCTCCGTTCTGCCCGCCGGGCGACCGTCCGCGCAAGATGGAGCAGGGCTGCGCCGGGTGTCCCGCCGGGCAGGATGAAGCTGCGCAGCTTGGTCAACCGCTCGTTGTACTCGTCGCACGCCCGCTCGAGCCGCTCGATGTACGAGTCCTCGACGCGCAAACGCTCCCGCTCCGGCTCTGGTACAACGGGCGTGCAGAGGTCGGCACCGACGTCGAACATGTCGTGCTGCACCCGGGTCAGCAGTCCGGCGATGTCGGCAGGCAGATCACCCAGTGCCAGCGCCAGGCCGATCGCGGAGTTGGCCTCGTCGACGTCGGCGTAGGCCACCAGTCGAGGATCGGTCTTCGTGGTCCGGGAGAAATCGCCGAGGTTGGTGGTGCCGTCGTCACCGGTTTTGGTATAGATCCGCGTCAGGTTGACCATGACCCGAGCCTAACGCCGTCCATGGCGCGTCGGCTGGCTCAACTAAGGTGCCGAGACGACGGTGACCTTGCGGTGCGGGCCGCGGGGTGGCGGCCGTCCCTGTGAATGAGGAGTGCTGCCGTGTCGAAGAAGCTCACTGTGATCGGTGCCGGCTTGATGGGGTCGGGAATCGCTCAGGTTGCCGCCCAGGCCGGGTACGAGGTGACCCTGCGAGATATCACCGACGACGCCCTCGACCGGGCCAGGAAGGCGATCGCCGAGTCGTACGCCAGGTTCGTGGCGAAGGACAGGATCTCTCCCGACGATGCGGAGGCTGCGCTCGCCCGGATCGGCACGACCACGGATCTCGACGCGGCTGCCGATGCCGACATCGTCGTTGAGGCGGTATTCGAGCAGATCGACGTAAAGCACGAGGTCTTCCGAGTGCTCGACCGCATCTCCCGCGAGGATGCCGTCCTCGCCACCAACACCTCTGCCATCCCCATCACCAACATCGCCGCGGTCACCAACCGCCCTGAGCGCGTCGTCGGCACGCACTTCTTCTCGCCCGTCCCCCTGATGAAGCTCTGCGAGCTCGTGCGAGGGCTCAAGACGTCCGACGAGACCCTGGCCGCGGCCCGGGCCTTCGCCGAGGCGGTCGGCAAGACCTGTGTGGTCGTCAACAAGGACGTCGCCGGTTTCGTTACGACTCGATTGATCTGTGCGCTCGCCATGGAAGCGGTCCGGCTCTACGAGGCAGGCGTCGCCTCGGCCGAGGACATCGATACCGCCTGCAAGCTTGGCTTCGGACATCCGATGGGCCCGCTGGCGACCGTCGACATGACCGGTGTCGACATCCTGCGAGACGCGACGATGAACATCTATGACGAGACGCAGGACGAGAAGTTCTTCCCGCCGGAGCTGCTCTC
>DASYTV010000288.1:0-2571 GCA_036001885.1 Actinomycetes bacterium | reverse complement strand
AACGCTGACGACATGGCCACCTACGACGCGACCGCGGCCCGTACTGATGAGGGATGGGTGGTCACCGTTGAAGGGGTGGGCACGACCGAGGCGAGTGCGCTCGCTGACGCCGGCCCGCTGGCCGAGGACATGGTCGCGGGGAGGCTGGCCGTCGACCCGGCCACTATCCAGGTTGTGGTGCGCATCCAACTGCCGAAGAACATCCTCGACGCGATCGAGAATCTCCACGCCGCAACGGCCAGGCGTGACCAGGACCCGCAGTGGTACGCCGAGGCGGACCTGCACGCCCGCCGCCTGCTCCGTAAGTACGGGATCAGTGACGGGGACACCGGCGCAGTGCTCGGCGCGGCGGGGACCCACGTGGAGTAGGTCACTACCGGCCGTCGGTTCTCGTCAGTGACGTGGCGAGAGCACCAAGAGGAGCCGGCTGCGACACGAAGATCGTCTTGTACGGCCACCGTTGCCCCAGAGCCGCTGGCTAGCGGGATCGCCACTAGTCCGTTGCGAACTTGCTATGCGCCGTCTTGTGGTGGGCCCCGCAGACCGACCTCCCCCAGCCTGCCGCAGGCGAGGCCCTTCGCCGTCTACGCGAGGGGGCCGAGCCCGATTACCGATGGATGACGGATTCGGCGGCAGGGCTGGCTTGCGTACCGTCGTCTGGCAGTGATGGGAAGCAGCCGGAGGGGAGACTCCACCACCTGCCAGCGGGTTTGGACTGCCCGGCTCAGCCAGGCGGGCGAACACGGTGGAACCGTCCTACTGACGGCCAGCAAGCCCGCCCAAACTCGGTCCCATCTAGCCCTACCTGAGAGGTAATCGACTCGCATGCCCAGGGTCGGCAGGATCGTGAGTGGCGCCAGCGGCAAACTGCCGGTGATCTGCCGGTCATTCTGCCTTGGCCGACGCCGGGCACCTGGTCGAAGGTTCGTTGCGGATCGGGTCACATTGAGAACTCAGCTTGGTGTGGAAATGATCCTCGGCTCCCAGCCGGGCCTGACATACAGAACGCGGTAGATCACGGAGGCCAAGCGATGAGCACGACCAAGACCGACACGCTGAAGGTACCGGGGGCGAGCCTGTACTACGAGGTGACCGGGTCTGGACCACTGCTGCTGATGATCCCAGGCGCACCGGCCGACGCCGGCGGGTTTGCGGCGCTCGTGCAGCAACTCGCCGACCGCTACACGGTGGTGAGCTATGACTGGCGCGGCGCCTCCCGAAGCCCACTCGACCGACCATCCGATGACCAGGACGGCCTGCCGATGCAGGTCCAAGGTGACGACGCCGACCGGCTGCTAGCGGCCATCGGCGCCGGACCGGCGTACGTGTTGGGCTGCAGCGGTGGCGCTTTGACCGCGCTGGACCTCGTCGCCCGCCACCCCGAGCGCGTAGCCACGCTGGTCGCCCACGAACCGCCGGCGATGAATCTGCTGCCCGACGGGGCCGACTGGCGGGCAGCCTTCCAGGCCGTGGCCGAGACCTACCGGCGCAACGGGGCAGGACCGGGGATGCTGCAGTTCATCGAGACTGCCATGCGAACCGGTGGCCCTGAGGTAGCCGAGGACGGACAAGGGGCGACCGGCCAGCAGGCTCCTCCTCCAGAGATGCCGGACATGTCGCAGCTGCCGCCCGAGATGCTGGAAGGTATGGCCCGGATGCAGGCCAACTCTGAGTTCTTCCTCGCTCACCTGCTGGCGACAACCATCGAGCACATCCCCGACGTTGCCGCGCTACAGGTGGCCACGCCCCGCATCGTCGTCGGGGTCGGGGAGGCCTCGCAGGGGCAGATGCCGCACCGGGCCGCGCTCGCGCTAGCTGAACGCCTCGCTGCCTCCCCAGTCAGCTTTCCCGGCGACCACCAAGGCTTCGCGACTCACCCCGGACCGTTCGCCGAGACCGTCCACAAGGCGCTCCTCGGAAGCTAGCGGCGCTGACCCCGACGAATTCCGTGATCACTGGCAGTTGGGAGCGGCAACCCGACCCCAATCGCCAGTGATCACTGTCAAGTGCTCGGACGAGCGGGGCGCTCCTCGCCACCCGTACTGGCGCTGCCCATCGCCGACCACGGGGTCTTCCACTTCACAGGCGGTAGCGACATCGCGCCGGCCGCACAGCCCACGAACGCGCAAACCGCGCGCGTCCGATCCACGCTCAGAATCGCGCCCGATCGCCAATCGATGACCGCACTCTGGGAGCGATCCGAAGACGGCACCACCTGGCATCCGTGGATGGACATTGGCTTCTCTGCGGAGTGAGTGATGACCGCGACGACCCGGGTGGGATGAGATGACCGAACAGCAGCGATGCGGACCGCTTACAAGCCGCCGGGCATCGGCCGGTCCGCGCGGGCACCGGTGTGCGTGCGTACGATCAGTGGAACTCCGATAGCCGCCGGAAGGATCCAGCAGGCGATCTCCGCGGTGGTCGAGGTGTCGCCGACGGATATCACAAGTAGCGCGGTCCAGAGAGCTATGTACGAGCCGCCTAGGCCGTGCGCGCCGATCCATTTCGGCCAGCCTCGGCGCACAGCCACGTAGCCAACGAGCGCCAAGAGGTATGACAGCACGGCGA
>DASYTV010000287.1:0-2284 GCA_036001885.1 Actinomycetes bacterium | reverse complement strand
GCAGCACCAAGGCGCGGATCGAGCGCACGGTGCGTGGCCGCCCCCGCCGGCGGGGCCGCGATACCGCAGCGTGGCGGCGAGCAAGCAGGTCACGGTGCCAGCGCAGGATCGTGTCGGGCCGCACCAGAAGCTGCACACGGTGCAAGGCGGGCCTCGGGAGGCGGTGCAGCAGCGCGGCCAGCCATGCCCGGTCGGCCGGGCCGAACCGGACCCGCTGCCCGTCGAGTTGGCGCTGCAGCACGGCGAGCTGGTGACGTAACGCCAAGATCTCTGCGTCCTTGTCCCGGTCGCTGCCTGGCAGCAGTCGCAGCAATGCGAACGCGTTGGTGATGCCCAGGTACGCCAGTCGCAGCAGCATGACGCAGCATCATCGCGCAGTGATCAACGACGATGAGCAAGGAGGACGCGTCGAGAGCGAGAGGACCCGTGAACAGCACGGACGTGCTTTTCGGCAGGTACACCCTCAAGAAGGACACATCCGCACAGCCCTCATACGTCTTCAAGCCCACCGATAGGTACGTGCGCGCGAGAATCGAGGACAGCGACGGCAACGTCGCGTGGACGCAGCCGGTGTTCCGCTAGTGTCCCGTGTCTGAGGTCTTTTGACGGTTGGCTTTGGTGAGGATTTGGTCTGCGGTCTTAGTCCAGGTGAAGGGCTCGCAGCGCTCGTTGTAGGCGTCGATGAAGATCCGGATCGCGCCGATCAGGTCCGGCACGCTGGTAAAGGTTCCGCGGCGGATGGCCTGGCGGGTGATGATGCCGAAGAAGATCTCCACCATGTTCATCCAGGATGCGCCGGTCGGGGTGAAGTGCAGGGTGATGCGAGGGTTGCGGGCCAGCCATTTCTTGACGTTGGGGTGGTTGTGGGTGGCGTAGTTGTCGGCCACGACATGCAGCTTGACCCTGGGGTGGGCCTTGGCGACCTGTTTGAGGAAGGCCAGGAACTCGCCGTTGCGGTGCCGTGGGTGGCAGGCGTCGGCGGTGATCCGGCCGGTGGCCACCTCCAGCGCGGCGAACAGCGTGGTGGTGCCGTGGCGTTTGTAGTCGTGGGTACGGCGTTCGGCCTGATCGAAGCGCATCGGCAGCAGCGGCGCGGTCCGGTCCAATGCCTGGATCTGGGATTTCTCGTCGACGCAGACCACCACAGCATTCTGCGGCGGGTCGAGATAGAGCCCGACCACGTCGCGGATCTTCGCCTCCAGCCGGGGGTCGGTGGAGAACTTGAACGTCTCGATGCGGTGCGGTTGCAGGTCCCAGTCCCGCCAGATGCGGGCCACCTCGGCGAAGCTGACCGGCATCCCCTTGCCGGTAAGGTGATCGGACATCAGCCGGGCCGACCAGTGCGTGACTCCCAACTCGGCCGGCGGCGGGTTCAGCGTGGCCACTACCACGGCCGCCTCGTCGATCACCGGTGGGCGACCCGACCGGGGCAGATCCGCCAACGCGTCGACGCCGCCGGCCTCGTAGCGGGCCCGCCACGAGATCACCGTCTGGCGGGTCATCCCGACCCGCCGGCCGATCTCGGCGTTGGATAGTCCTTCAGCGGCCAGCAGCACCATCCGGGCACGCTGCACGTGCCCGGCCGGCGCGGCAGACGCTCGGGTCAACGCCCGCAGACGAGCACCATCACCAGGGCGAAGGACCAGCGGCGCGGCAACAGTCACGCCATCAGTGTCCCGCACTCAAAGCGTCAAATCACTTCAGACACGCGACACTAGTCGTCCAGGCTGCCCATGGTCAAATTGACGGTCGTTCCGGTCATCCCGCTCGCCTTATCGGAAGCCATGAAGACCGCCACGTTTGCCATCTCCTCGAGCGTCATGAGCCGTCGCGGGTGGGTCTTGCTCGCGAGAAACTCCTGCCACTGTTCCCAGGTCATTCCCGATGCCTTGGCGCGAGGCTCGTAGGCTTCCTTGATCGTGCGTGTCTCCGGCATGCCCTGTGGTCGCAGACCGACCACGCGAATGCCGTGAGGTGCGAGCTCGGCGGAGAGATCTCGGGTGAGTGCCTCCTTGGCGGCCTGCGCCGGACCGTAGCCTCCCACCAATGGGATACCCGTCCGCGAGTGCAGCGCGGTGACGGTCATGATCACCCCCGATTTATTCGCGACCATCCGCCGGGCGGCCAGGCGCGCGGTCAGGAAGTACGATCTCGTGTAGGTCGCGATCGGCAGGGAGAACTGCTCGACATCCAGCTCGACCAGAGGTACACCGACAATCTTTGTATTCGAGATGCCGACCGCGTTGAACGAGATGTCGACGCGGCCCGCATTATCGATCACGGA
>DASYTV010000286.1:0-2444 GCA_036001885.1 Actinomycetes bacterium | reverse complement strand
TCCGTGCCGGGGTAGCGCCGCTCCGAAATGATCACGCCGGGGACGCGGGATTCACCGCTGGCGGCCAGGGCCTGATCCGGCATCGCCCGACGTGGGAACGTGCTGCCCCTGCAGCATCTCGGCGACGAGGAAGGCGAGCTCCAGGGATTGCGAGCGGTTCAGCCGCGGATCGCAGACGGTCTCATAGCGCTGATACAGGTCATTCTCGACGATCGGGTCGCCGCCGCCGACACACTCGGTGACGTCGTCGCCGGTGAACTCGATGTGAATGCCACCGGGGTGGGTGCCGAGTGCGCGATGCACCTCGAAGAAGCCGCGGACCTCTTCGAGCACATCGTCGAAGCGACGCGTCTTGTGACCGCTGGGGGCCTCGAAAGTGTTGCCGTGCATGGGATCACAGACCCACGCGACCATGGCGCCGCGAGCGGTCACCTTCTCGATCAGCGAGGGCAGCACATCCCGGAGCCGGCCGGCCCCCAGCCGGGTGACGAAGGTCAGCCGTCCCGGCTCCCGATCCGGATCCAACCGCTCGATCAACTCCATCGCGTCGTCGGGCGTCGTGCCTGGACCCAGCTTGACCGCGATGGGGTTGCGGATCTGGCTTGCGAATTCCACATGGGCGCCGTCGTGCTGGCGCGTCCGCTCACCGATCCACAGCAGGTGCGCCGAGACGTCATAAGGCAATCCGGTGCGGGAGTCGGTCCGCGTCAAGGCCTGCTCATAATCGAGGATCAGTGCCTCGTGACTGGAGTACAGCTCGACGGCGTGGAACTCCTCCGGGTCTGCGCCACACGCGTGCATGAAGGCCAGGGCCTTGTCGATCTCGTTGGCGAGCCTCTCGTAACGCTGCCCGACCCCGCTCCCCCGGACGAAGTCCTGGTTCCATGCGTGGACGAGGCGCAAGTCTGCGTATCCACCGGTCGTGAACGCGCGGGCGAGGTTGAGCGTGACGGCCGCACCGTGGTACGCCCGGAGCAGGCGACGCGGGTCGTGCACGCGAGCAGCCGCAGTGAACTCGAAGCCGTTGATCGCATCCCCCCGGTAGGCCGGCAGCTCGACGCCTGCCCGAACCTCGGTCGGCCACGTGCGCGGCTTCGCGAACTGCCCAGCCATTCGGCCCACCTTCACAACCGGCACGCTGGCCGCATAGGTGAGGACGACAGCCATTTGGAGCAGGGTCTGGATCTTGTTCCGCACGTCATCGGCGGTGGCGCCGCCGAATGTCTCCGCACAGTCGCCACCCTGGAGAAGAAACGCTTCGCCACGAGCGACCGCCGCCAAGCGGTCCTTCAGCTGGTCGCACTCCCCCGCGAAGACAAGCGGCGGCATCGATCCGAGCTCGCTGAGGACCGCATGCAAGGCCGCAGGGTCCGGCCACTCGGGCTGCTGTGCCGCGGGCAAGGAACGCCACCCGTCGAGATCACTCATTTCCACCCGAGTCAGGCTACTGGCCATCGCTATCCACGCGACCCACGGGCGCTGAAGCGCATCCGAGGAACCCATTGCCGCGGCGCACGGGAGCCCTGACGCCACCACCAACACGACGTCCGATCCCCAATCCAGCACCGCGCCCGCATGCATCACTTCGCGCCCTGAGAGCATCGGAAATACAGACATTTCAGGCGCAATGTGATGCTCCAGGGAGCGCGGTGCGGCCAGCCGAAGCGGTGACGATGCCCGGCGCGCAAGCAGAGTGCGGCAGCCTGCGGCACAGGTGCTGTACGAATACCAATCCGTATCCCATGTTGATACCATTTTGGTATGAGCACTCAGATCGCGGTCCGACTTCCGGATGAGCTCCTGGCCTATCTTGATCAGCAGGTCGCATCCGGCGACGCGCCCAGCCGTGCAGCCGTTGTGACACGCGCTCTCGAGCGGGAGCGACGACGCGATGTCGCTGAGCGCGATGCCCGGATCTATGCGGCCGCCGCCGGGCCGGGTGAGCTTGACGATCTCGCCGCCTGGGCCGCAAGTCAGCCGTTGGATATCGACTAATGCGGCCGATCCACCTCGCGCACCTGGACAAGACCCGGCCAGTGGTCGTCCTGACCCGCGAGGCTGTTCGGCCGTACCTCGCGTCGATCACCGTCGCCCCCGTCACCAGCACCGTACGGGGCTTATCGACCGAGGTCAGCCTCGGCGCCGTCAACGGCCTGGACCACGACTCCGTGATTTCGTGCGACAACATCACCACCGTGCCGCGCGCGGTGATCGGACGGCTCGTCGGCTACCTGCAGCCAGCGCAGGAGGCCGCCCTTGCGCGCGCCATCGTGGCAGCCTGCGACCTCGATCTTTAGCCGGCCGCCATCCAGAGCGGGGAGGTCGTCCCGTAGTTCCTTGAACTTCTCGACCGACCAGGCCGGGCGATCAGCCGAAGAGGACCGCTGCTTCCTCGTACTGCTCGATCGTTACGACCTTGAGCTCCTTGGTGGCGTCTGAGAGCG
>DASYTV010000285.1:0-4431 GCA_036001885.1 Actinomycetes bacterium | reverse complement strand
CGCCGAGGCGGTGCTCGCCGGCACCCGAGCGGTCGAGCGCGATCTCACCATGGTCCGCCCGCCGACGATCACGGCAGCGGTGGCCGACCTGGCCGGCGCGAACGTCGCCGTGGTGTCGGTGCCTGGGCCCTACGCTGCGCTTGCCGCCCACCAGGCGCTGTCAGCCGGAATGGACGTGTTGCTGTTCAGCGACGGAGTGTCGGTCGACGACGAGGTGGCGCTGAAAATCCGCGCGGAGTCGCTCGGCCGGCTGGTGATGGGTCCCGGCGCCGGAACGGCGGTCCTCGGCGGAGTGGGACTCGGGTTCGCCAACACCGTCTCGCCGGGACCAGTCGGCGTCGTTGCAGCCGCCGGCACCGGCGCGCAGGAGGTGCTTGCCCTGCTGACCGCCGGCGGTTCCGGCGTCGCGGCGGTGATCGGCGTGGGAGGACGTGACCTGTCCCGCTTGGTGGGCGGCCGCATGACCCGCGCCGCACTGCACCTCCTTGCCACTCAAGCCGACGTCGATGTGCTCCTCCTGGTAACGAAGCCGCCCGACCCAGATGTTTTGGCCAGCGTTCTCCCGGCGGCGGGTGGAAAGCCGCTCGTGATCGTCGCGCAGGGTGCCGAAGAGGTGAAGACGCCAGCGAAGGTCCAGTCGGTGCGCACCATCGACGAGGGCGTTGAGGCAGCGTTGACCGAGCTCGGCATGCCGGCGCCTGAGCTCGGCACCGGCCTGCGCGCCATGGCTGAGGCGGCGATCGAGCGCCTGGACCCCGAGCGCATCGCGGTTCGCGGGGTGTTCTCCGGCGGCAGCCTCTGCTACCAGGCGATGCATGTGCTCTCCCGGCGACTCGGGCCGATCTACTCGAACACGCCGTTGCAGCCGGGCTGGCGCGTACCGGCACCTGCCGGCGCCCATGTGTGCATCGACGCGGGCGAGGAGGAATTCACGGTTTCCCGGCCGCACCCGATGATCGACGCCGAAGCTCGCGCAGATCTGCTGCGGCAGGCGGGTGACGATCCGACCACTGCGGTGCTGCTCCTCGATGTCGTGCTCGGCCACGGGGCGCATCCTGACCCCGCGGGGGTGCTTGCTCCCGTCGTGGAGGCCATCACTGGGCCCAGTGTCGTCGCCCACGTCCTCGGCACTGATGCCGACCCGCAAGGCCTCGAGGGACAGCGAGCCGTCCTGGCCGACGCCGGCTGTCTCGTTGCGCGAAGCGGAGCGCGGGCGGCACTGCTCGCGGCGGCGGTGGCCGCCCGCGACGCGTCGCTGGTGGAGGGGGTTCCATGACGCCGCGGACCGCCCTGGTCAGCTATTCAACCCGCCCGCGAGGCGGCGTCGTGCACACGCTGCGCCTCGCCGAGGCCCTCCATCAGGTTGGCGAGCACATCGAGATCGTGGCGCTCGGCGACCCGGACGCCGGCTGGTTCACCGATGTCGCCGTTCCCTACACGATCGTGCCTGCGCCAGCGTGGCTGCCGACGCTCGAGCAGCGGGTCTTCGCCGCCGTCGACGCTCTGGCTAACGCGCTGCGGGAGGCCGCGGACTCGTACGACATCCTCCACACCCAGGACTGCATCTCCGCACGGGCGGCAGCACGGGTTAGGGATGAGGGCCATCCGTTAACCGTCGTCCGCACCGTGCACCATGTCGACGACTTCACCACAACGGCACTTGTGGACTGCCAGCGGCAGGCGATCCTGGAGCCTGACGAGGTGCTGGTCGTCAGCCGCTTCTGGCGGCAGGTCCTGGCCCGCGACTACGGCGTGCTGGCGACTGTGGTGCACAACGGGGTCGATGCGGATCGGTTCGCACAGCTGCCCGAGCCCCGATTGGTCGGGAGGCTGCGGGCGAGCGCCCGGGCCACGGACCGACCGCTCGTGCTTGCGATCGGCGGGATCGAACCCCGCAAAGGCAGCCTGGAGCTGTTCGAGGCCCTCGCCTTGCTCCGCCGGGAGATGGAGCCGCCGCCGGTGCTGGCCGTCGTCGGCGGGCACTCCTTCCAGGACCATCGGGCCTATCGCGATCGGGCCCTGGCCCGTGCGGCGAGTCTCGGCCTGGTGCTCGATCACGACATCGTTCAGGTGGGTACGGTCATCGACGCCGAGCTGCCGGCCTGGTATCACGCCGCTGACGTCTTGGCGTTCCCGTCGGTCAGCGAGGGTTGGGGCCTGGCTGTGCTGGAAGCGCTCGCTGCGGGTCTTCCCACGGTCGTGACCGACATTCCGGTCTTCCGGGAGTACCTCACGGATGGTGCGGGCGTGCTGATCACACCGCCGTCCGACCCGACCGCGTTGGCCGCATCGTTGAGCGCAATCCTCACCGATCGCTCACTCGCCGCGCGGCTGTCCGCCGCTGGACCTGCCGTGGCTCGGCGCTTTCCCTGGTCGGAAAGCGCCGAGCAACACCGTGTGCTCTACGATCGGCTCGCGCGCGCGCCGCGGCCCGCGGCGCGGTGATCCGTCGATCCGGTCAGACGGTCCACGTATTCAGCTGGAACGCGCCCTCGCGCCATGCGGTCAGCGCCGAGTCGAGCACGTCCAACGGGTTGAACGCGGTGACGCCCTCGAGCAGGTCGCCCTCGCGGAATCCGTAGAGCGCGCCCATCGCGAACCTGCACGCGTAGACGTGTGCGCCTTCCTTCAGGAGTGTCTTGATCTGGTTGTTGATCGCCAGGTGACCGGGGAACGCCTCCTGGCCCACCGCCGGGTAGCCGCGGGTGCCCGACGCGAGGAGCACGCCGGGTCCGTAGAGCACGATGCTCACGTCGAACCCCTTGCGACGGAGCCGGGTCGCGGTGAGGAGGTTGACGAGTGCCACCGACCCCTCGTACGGCACTGTGTGGATGAAGACAAAGGCCTTCTCGCCAGGATTTGCCTGGATGTCCTCGAAGACCTTCTCGTCGGTGTTGTAGAGGTACGCGCCCTCGGCGGGGCGCTCCATGCTGACTGTCGGCTCTGGCATCGGTTCGGTCACTCCTGTCTGGGTGAGTCACAGTGCTGGATCGTGGCGGTCAGGGGGAGGGTGCCACGCGCGCCGATGGCTGCCCGGCATCCGCGACATTACGCGGCGCCTGGCTGACCATGGCAGGCGACGGTAGACGGGCACGAAGACACGGCGCCAGAACTGCGCGGCCGGGCCCGTCGGACCCACCGGCGGCGAGCGCCCGACCTGTCTGGCGAGATCGGCCTGCGCGGCCTCGAGGAGATATCGCTCCGAGTTGCGGCGAAGCCACCCGGCCAGGCGGAGGTTGGCCCGGTGTACGGGCCGGCGCGTTGAGAGGCTCCAAGCGGTTCGGGCAGTCATGACTGCAGTCGGCTCAACGCGTTTTGGGCAGCCAACGCGATGGGCTCGTTGAGCGCACCGATCGGCGGTGAGTACACATTCTCCATCCAGGCGAGGTCCTCGAGGGTGACACCGGTCCGGACGGCCATCGCGAGGAAGTCGGCCCGCTCCTTGATGCCCTCACCGCCCACCATCTGCGCACCGATGAGCCGCAGCGTCCCCGGTTCGCCGAGCAGCTTCACCCGCGTCTTGCGTACTCCTGGGTAATAGCGCGCGCGGGATATGCCGTCGGCGACCCCCATGACGTACGGGATGCCGAGCGCCGATGCGAGGGTCTCGCCGAAGGACACGCCGCCGATCATCCACTTGCCGGCGACCATGGCCCACGGCACATAGACCGGTGCATAGCGCCGGTTCCCGCCGGCGGCATTCGCACCGGCTACCTTGCCCTGGGCGTACGCGTGGCTTCCCGACAGGCCCTGGACGGGAACCC
This sequence comes from Actinomycetes bacterium, assembly GCA_036001885.1. GTDB lineage: Bacteria > Actinomycetota > Actinomycetes > JAKEEW01 > JAKEEW01 > DASYTV01. The sequence goes on along the minus strand of DASYTV010000285.1, from coordinate 667 downwards.
ACGTGACCCCGTGCGGAAGCTCGACACAATCTCCGGCGGCGAACACGCCCGAATGTGATGTCTCCATCCGCTCGTCGACGACCAAGCCGCCGGTGGACCCGATGTCGAGCCCGGCCGCTCGAGCAAGCATGTTGTTGGGCTGCTTGTGCGTACAGACGACCGCGAGCTCACACGGCAACTCGCCGTCCGAGGTGGCGACCGCGCGCACCTGACCATCGCCGACGAACCCGACGAGCTTGGTGTTCAGGTGCGTGATCACCCCAAGCTCGGCCCACGACTCCTCCACCGGCGCCATGATGTCCGGGTCAGCGACATCGGCGAGCGGCCAGGGCCGAGGATCGATCAGGTGGGTTTCGATTCCGCGATGGGCGAGTGCAGTCGTCATCTCGAGGCCGAGCGGACTCGCCTCCACCACCACCGCGCGCGAGACGGAGTCGAGGACCTTGTCCCACTCCATTGCCTGCCGAATGTTCTTGACATAGTAGAGGCCGCCGAGATCACTCCCGGGGACCCCGGGATCCGCATAGTCGAAGCCAGTGGCCACGACTAGACGGTCGTAGGGCACCTCTTGCTCGTCGCCGTCCGTCGCCACCCGGACGGTCTGCTGGTCGAGGTCGATTGCCGCGACACGGGTCTGATAGTGGATGTCGATCCCGGCCTGAACGTA
>DASYTV010000284.1:0-10601 GCA_036001885.1 Actinomycetes bacterium | reverse complement strand
AGCTTCACGACAGGACCCCAATGCCGCCGGCACGGTAGGCGAGGAGAAGCAACATGAGTTCAGTGGAATCGGGGCACACCGGCCGACTCGTGACCCCGTCGGGCATCGAGACACCCGGTCTCGTCCTCCCGTCGGCGCGGGCCCAGCAGTCGACCACCTCTCAGCTCGACGATCGGGTGTACGAGCGTCTCCTCAGGGAGCGGATCATCTTCCTCGGCACCGAGGTCCGCGACGAGATGGCAAACATGATCTGCGCGCAGATGCTGCTGCTCGCCGCCGAAGACCCAGACAGGGACATTTACCTCTACATCAACTCGCCCGGTGGCTCCGTATCGGCGGGCATGGCGATCTACGACACGATGCAGTACATCAAGAACGACGTCGCGACCTTCGCCATGGGCCTTGCCGCATCGATGGGTCAGTTCCTGCTGTGCGCGGGAACAGCCGGCAAGCGTTACGCCCTGCCGCACGCACGGATCATGATGCATCAGCCTGCAGGCGGCCTCGGCGGCACAGCGTCCGACATCAAGATCCAAGCCGAGCAGATGATCTACACCAAGAAGAAGATGGCCGAGCTCATCGCCCTGCACACCGGCCAGACGATCGACACGGTCGAGCGAGACTCCGACCGTGACCGGTGGTTTACCGCGGAGGAAGCGAAGGACTACGGCTTCGTTGACAACGTCGTAAAGACCGCGCGCGAGGTCGACGGCAGCGGCGGTACAGCGTGATGACTGGGACCCAGGGACGAGCAATGAGTGAGCTACATATGCCAGAGAGCCGATACATCATCCCCGAGTTCGACGAGCGGACCAGCTACGGCTTCAAGCGGCACAACCCGTACACGAAGCTCTTCGAAGAGCGGATCATCTTCCTCGGTGTGCAGGTCGACGACGCTTCAGCCAACGACGTGATGGCGCAGCTGCTCACCCTCGAGTCGATGGATCCCGACCGGGACATCCAGATCTACATCAACTCGCCCGGCGGGTCGTTCACTGCGCTCACGGCCATCTACGACACGATGCGGTTCGTCAAGCCGGACATCCAGACGATCGCGATGGGTCAGGCGGCCTCGGCCGCGGCGGTCATCCTCGCCGCAGGCACGGCTGGCAAGCGGCTCGCGCTGCCCAATGCCCGGATCATCATCCACCAGCCGGCGATGATGGACGGCGGCTACGCCCAGGCGAGTGACGTCGAGATCCAGGCGAACGAAATCCTTCGCATGCGGACATGGCTCGAGGAGACACTGGCCCTGCACAGCAGCCGCACCGTGGAGGAGGTCCGCGACGACATCGAGCGCGACAAGATCTTCACGGCTGAGCAGGCGCTGGAATATGGCCTGGTCGACCAGGTGATCAGTTCGCGCAAGGCATCGTTGGTGTCCGCTTAACCGCTGCCATCTCCGCCTGCGATCGCATACGGTAATGGGCTAATCCGGGTGACTGGGACATCAGCCACCGCGGCCGCGTGTCCCGCGAGGCATTGGCGAGAGGCGTCCGCAACCTGGCGGAGCGCGACGCGGGTCGCAAAGAGCGACCCGCTAGCCCGTTCTCGGGGTAACGTCAAGGGGAACGAGTTCGTTCCGCCGCCGACAGGGCATGCCGGCGGGTAGGCAGCGCAGAAGGAGAGCACCGCGTGGCACGCATCGGCGACGGCGGCGACCTGCTCAAGTGCTCGTTCTGCGGCAAGAGCCAGAAGCAGGTCAAGAAGCTCATAGCGGGACCCGGCGTCTACATTTGCGACGAGTGCATCGATCTTTGCAACGAGATCATCGAGGAGGAGCTGTCAGAGTCGTCCGAGGTGCGCTGGGACGAGCTGGCCAAGCCACGCGAGATCTGCGAATTCCTCGACCAGTACGTCGTCGGCCAGGATGACGCCAAGAAGGCACTCGCCGTCGCCGTCTACAACCACTACAAACGCGTCCAGGCAGGCGACACCGGCCGGACCAATCCCAACGGCGACCAGGTCGAGCTCGCAAAGTCCAACATCCTGTTGATCGGCCCAACCGGCTGCGGCAAGACCCACCTCGCCCAGACGCTAGCCCGGATGCTCAACGTCCCGTTCGCCATCGCGGATGCCACCGCGCTGACCGAGGCCGGCTATGTCGGCGAGGACGTCGAGAACATCCTGCTCAAGCTCATCCAGGCCGCGGACTACGACGTCAAGAAGGCCGAGACAGGCATCATCTACATCGACGAGGTCGACAAGATCGCCCGCAAGAGCGAAAATCCGTCGATCACTCGCGACGTCTCCGGTGAAGGCGTCCAACAGGCACTGTTGAAGATCCTCGAAGGCACGACGGCTTCAGTTCCGCCGCAGGGCGGTCGCAAGCATCCCCATCAGGAGTTCATCCAGATCGACACCACGAACGTGCTCTTCATCGTGGGCGGCGCGTTCGCCGGGCTCGAGCGGATCATCGAGCAGCGGATCGGCCGCAAGGGGATCGGCTTCAACGCGACGCTGCACTCCAAGCACGACCTCGACGCCGCCGACAGCTTCAGCGAGGTCATGCCGGAGGACCTGCTCAAGTTCGGCATGATCCCGGAGTTCGTTGGTCGGGTCCCGGTGATCACCAATGTCCGCGCCCTCGACCGCGATGCTCTGATCAGGATCTTGACAGAGCCCCGCAATGCGCTCGTGAAGCAATATCGCCGGCTCTTCGAGCTCGACAGCGTCGAGCTCGAGTTCACCGACGACGCCTTGGAGGCGGTCGCCGACCAGGCGATCCTCCGGCAGACCGGGGCCCGCGGCCTGCGGGCGATCATGGAGGAGGTCCTCCTCTCCGTCATGTACGAGGTCCCCAGCCGCAAGGACGTCGCCCGGGTGGTCATCAACCGCGAGGTCGTCCTCGAGAACGTCAACCCCACGCTCGTGCCGCGCGATGTCGCCGCCGAGCGCGAGCGCAAACGCGAGCGGCGCGAAAAGTCCGCATAACGTCCGCCGGAGCTGCGCCCATCACCGATGGGCGAGTGACTCGGAGTTTCGCCGCCAGGGCCGCGACCGGCCCTGCTATGGACACGAGCGGCCACGGCCGCAGAGTGATATCGACCGCAGCGCCACGATGAGCCGTCAGCCGAAGACGAGCTCGACGAAGTCTGCGACCGGGCGGTAGCCGATCTTCTGATAGATGGAGTTCGACGTCGGGTTGTTCAAGTCGGTGAACAGGCAAGCCTCGGCCCCGGTCGCGAGAATTCCCGCGGTCGCTGCGGCCGTCACCGCGGTCCCGTAACCGTGCCGCTGATGCTGTCGTGGGGTGTACACGGGGCCGACGCGGACGACGCCCGACGCGGGCAACGTCCAGCCGGCCAGCGACACCGGCTCACCGTCGATCTCCCACAGGCCGATGCGGCGCCCTGCTAGCCGTTCCCGGACATCAGCCGCCTCCGCCGGCGGCCCAGTCTTGTGGCCGGCAGCGGCGGGGAAGTCGACGAACCAGTCGAAGCACAGATCGAAGTCGCTCTCGTCCGCCAGCCGCCATGAGCCGCGCCCGGCAGGTGGCGGCACCAGCTCGGCCATCCGATAAAGCCGCATCCTGGTATGGGTGTGGACACCACGCCCGGTACAGGTGGCCCACCGGTCGGCGAAGGCTGATGCCTGCGCGACCAGCCCGGTCACACCGGGCAGATCCTGGGCAGTCGGCAGCTCATGGACGAAGTCGGCGAGCCCAGCCGCCATGTCTGGCGGGATCGCCGGGAGGACAACGGCGCGCGGCGGCGTACGTACCGCAGCGCCGATCACCTCACCGTCCTCGGATTCGATAGTGATCCACAGCGGCGGACCCGTGTCGCCCCCCGGTAGCCCGGCCAGCCGAGTCCGCGAGATAGTCGCCGGCAACGTGTTCAGAACGGCGTCGCGTTCCATCCAGGCGAGGCCGCGAGGTGCGAACGCCGTCGCGTCAGGCTCGATGACAAACCGCATGCTCCAGCCTTGCGGGCGGCCATGGCTGTCGCAATGGGGTTTCTCGCGAGCTGAAGCAGCGCAAGCCATGGGTCCAACGAACTCGGTCGTTTGCGGACGCTGCGTGTTCGTAGACTTCAGCCCGTGACCGACGCCAACACCTCCGAGCAGCCGCGTAGCCTCCCGACCCAGTACGCGCCGGCCGAGGTAGAGGCGCGGGTCTATGATCGCTGGATAGCGGCCGGTTATTTCGAAGCGGATCCGAAGAGTGAGCGCCAGCCGTACTCGATCGTCATCCCACCACCGAACGTGACCGGCAGCCTGCACGTTGGCCACGCCCTCGACCACACGATCCAGGACGCGCTGGTCCGACGCCGTCGCATGCAGGACTACGAGACCTTGTGGCTACCAGGAATGGACCATGCGGGGATCGCCACCCAAAACGTCGTCGAGCGGGAGCTCGCCAGGGAGGGCCTGTCGCGTCACGACCTGGGCCGCGAGGCGTTCGTCGAGCGCGTCTGGCAATGGAAGGCCGAGTCCGGCGGCGCCATCCTCGGTCAGATGCGCCGACTCGGAGATTCTGTCGCTTGGAGCCGCGAGCGGTTCACGATGGATGAGGGCCTGTCCCGCGCCGTCGTCACCATATTCAAACGGCTCTACGACGACGGCTTGATCTATCGAGCCGAGCGCATCATCAACTGGTGCCCGCGATGCCTCACCGCCTTGTCCGACATCGAGGTGGAGCACTCAGACGACGATGGTGAGCTGATCTCGATCCGATACGGCGACGGCGATGACGCGATCGTGGTCGCGACCACCCGCGCCGAGACGATGCTCGGCGACACTGCGGTCGCTGTCCATCCCGAAGACACCCGCTACAGGCATCTCGTGGGGCGGCAGATCGAATTGCCGTTGACTGGTCGCCGCATCCCGATCGTCGCCGACGAGCACGTCGATCCGAGCTTCGGCAGCGGGGCGGTGAAGGTCACGCCGGCTCACGACCCCAACGACTTCGAGATCGGCCGACGGCACGGCCTGCCGAGTCTCACCGTGCTCGACGAGCGGGGGATCGTCACCGTGCACGGGCCGTTCCAGGGGTTGGACCGGTTCGAGGCACGCCCGGCCGTCGTCGCCGCGTTGCGCGAGGACGGTCGGATCATCGCGGAGAAGCGGCCCTATCTGCACGCCGTCGGACACTGCCAGCGCTGCCATACCACCGTCGAGCCGCGCCTGTCGATGCAGTGGTTCGTGCGGGTCGAGCCGCTGGCCAAGGCAGCGGGCGACGCCGTGCGGGATGGCCGGGTGACCGTCCACCCCAAGGACCTGGAGGCACGCTACTTCGCCTGGGTCGACACCATGCACGACTGGTGCATCAGCCGGCAGCTGTGGTGGGGGCATCGCATCCCGGTCTGGTACGGCCCGGACGGCGAGATTGTCTGCGTCGGCCCGGATGAGGAGGCGCCGGCGGGGAACGGTTGGACGCAGGACCCGGATGTCCTCGACACCTGGTTCTCCTCCGCGCTTTGGCCGTTCTCGACGCTCGGCTGGCCGGACGACAGCGCCGAGCTCAAGCGCTTCTATCCGACCTCGGTCCTGGTGACGGGCTACGACATCCTCTTCTTCTGGGTTGCCCGGATGATGATGTTCGGGTTGTACGCAATGAACGATGGCGGGCCCGACGGTTCGGTCCCATTCCGTACCGTCGCTCTGCACGGCATGGTCCGCGACCAGTTCGGTCGCAAGATGTCCAAGTCCCTCGGTAATGTTGTCGACCCGCTGGACTGGATGGATCGGTTCGGTGCGGACGCGACTCGTTTCACGCTCGCCCGCGGCGCCAATCCCGGCGCCGACGTGCCGACCAGCGAGGAGTGGGTCCAGGGCAGCCGCAACTTCTGCAACAAGCTGTGGAACGTGACCCGGTTCGCGCTGTTGAACGGCGCGAGGGTGGGCGAGTTGCCGCCGCTATCCGAGCTGTCGACCCCCGACCGGTGGATCCTGTCTCGGCTCTCGGCGGTGGTGGCCGAGGTCGACGGGATGTACGAGGACTTCGAGCTTGGCAAGGCTGCAGAGGCGCTCTACCACTTCGCCTGGGACGAGGTGTGCGACTGGTACGTCGAGCTGGCCAAGACCTCGCTCGCTGCCGGAGGCTCAGCCGCGCGAACGACGCAACTCGTGCTCGGCCGCGTGCTCGACGATCTGCTCCGGTTGCTCCATCCGCTCGTGCCGTTCGTAACGGAGGAGCTGTGGACCGCGCTGGTCGTCGCCGAGCCGACGGGCGGTTCGGTGGCTGGCGCGGGTCAGGCACCCGTCGACGCGACTCCCTCGCTCGTGGTGGCACCCTGGCCCAGCGCCGAGCCCACCCATCGGGATCCAGCCGCTGAGGCCAGGATCGCGGCAGTACGGGAGGTGGTGACCGAGATCCGCCGCTTCCGTGCCGAGCAGGGACTTCCGCCGGGTCGCCGGGTGCCGGCGAAGATCGAGTACATGGCTGAAGCCACCGACGGCGTCGTGGAGCACGAAGCGCACATCCGGGCGCTGGCCAGGTTGGATGCGGCGGCAGTGGGGTTCGTCCCAACGGCATCGCTCACTGTCAACGGCGTGAGCGTCGTGGTGGACCTGCACGGCGTGATCGACGTGGCGGCCGAGCGCGTCCGCCTCGAGAAGGACCTGGCAGCCGCGCAGAAAGACCGCGACACGGCCTTGACCAAGCTCGCCAACCGCGACTTCACGGCGAAGGCACCCGAGCAGGTGGTCAGCAAGGTCCGCGACCGGGCGGCCGCGGCGGAGGCCGACATCGGCCGCCTCGAAGCGCAGCTCGCCGCACTTGCCACGTAACCGTCGGCCGGTGCCTGGCAGCGGGAGGTCCATGGCCTCTGTCCCATGATCACTGGCAGTTGGGGGCTGAAATCTGGCTGCTTTCGCCAGTAATCATGGATAGGCCTCTGTGGGGGAGTCGGCGCACGAGCGGCCGGGGACAGGCGGTCGGTGCTGGATGCGGCGGCGTGATTGGCTAGGTGATGTGACGGGACCGATGGGGGACGATGGCGCGGCGGCGCTCGCCAGGGCCGAGGCGGAGCTCGCGAAGCGGTGGCCGGAGTCGAGGATCGATCCGACGCTCGACCGGATGAAGGCGCTGGTCGAGCTGCTCGACCAACCGCAGACCCGCTACCCCGTCATCCATGTGACCGGCACCAACGGCAAGACGAGCACGGCGAGGCTGATCGAGTCGCTGCTGATTGCGTTCGGCCTGCGTACCGGACGCTTCACCAGTCCCCACGTTGAATCTGTGACCGAGCGCATCGTCCTCGACGGCCAACCGCTTTCGCCCGAGCGGTTCGCCGCTGCGTTCGAGGAGGTGGCGCCGTACCTCGACGTGGTCGACGCACAGTCCGACGTCCCACTTTCCTTCTTCGAGGTGCTCGTTGCGATGGCGTACACCGCCTTCGCGGACGCACCGGTCGATGCGGCCGTCGTCGAGGTCGGCCTCGGCGGCGAGTGGGACGCGACGAACGTCGCGGATGGTCAAGTTGCCGTCGTCACACCGATCGCCGTCGACCATGCGGCCTACCTCGGGAACGATGCCGAAACGATCGCGGCCGAGAAGGCCGGAATCATCAAGCCCGGGGCCGTGGCGGTCCTTGCCCAGCAGGAGGTCGAGCCCGCGGAGGTGCTGATCCGCAGGGCCGCCGAGGTCGGCGCCACTGTCGCCAGGGAAGGCCTCGAGTTCGGGGTACTGCAGCGCGAGGTGGCCGTCGGTGGCCAGGAACTGGCGCTGCGCGGGCTCGGCGGTGATTACGGCGAGATCTATCTGCCGCTGTTCGGCGCCCACCAGGCGCAGAATGCCGCTTGCGCGCTCGCGGCAGTCGAGGCCTTCCTCGGGGCCCGCGACCTGGACCGTGACGTCGTACGGGAAGGCTTCGCCCGGGCGACGTCGCCTGGACGGCTCGAGATCGTCCGTACCTCGCCGACCGTCGTGCTCGACGCCGCCCACAACCCGGCAGGAGCCGAGGCGACGGCCAGCGCCGTCAGCGAAGGCTTCTCGTTCAGCCGCCTGGTCGGGGTCGTGGCGGTGATGGCGGACAAGGACGTCGTCGGGATTCTCGCGGCGTTCGAGCCGCTTCTCAGCGAGATCGTGGTCACCCAGAACTCGTCCCACCGCTGCATGCCGGCGACCGAGCTCGGCGAGATCGCCGAGGACCTGTACGGTCCCGACCGTGTCTATGTCGTACCGTCCCTGCCCGATGCCCTGGAGACGGCCGCTGCGCTCGCCGAGTCTTCCGGTGAGCTGTCGGGTGCCGGTGTCCTTGTGACCGGATCCGTCGTCACCGTCGGTGACGCGCGCCGCCTGCTGCGCCGGGCGGACCGGGAGGCGAGGTGACCAGCGCGGGTGCGAGTCCTGGAGCGATCACTCGGCGGCTCGGTGCCACCGTTCTGGCAGGCGAAGCGGCCGTGCTGTTCTTCTTTGGGCTCGCGGCGAGCCGGCTGCGGCCGGACGATGCCGTTGCCATCGCTGTCACCAGTGCGGTCGGGGCCGTCACGGCCCTTGCGTTGTGCGGGCTGCTCCGCCATCGCGCGGCGCTCTGGGCTGGCTGGGTGCTGCAGGTCGCGTTGATCGCGGCGGGCGTGCTCGTGCCGATGATGTACGGGGTCGGCGCGCTCTTCGCGATCCTTTGGTTCGCTGCCATTCGGCTTGCGGCAAAGGCGGAACTCGTCGCCGCCGCCCGAAGCGGGGATGAGCGGTCCGCGGGCGCTGGTCGTGGGCGCCGGTAGGCTTCCTGCACTGTCGGGAGCAGCTCGGGGACTCCACGCCCCCGGCGCTCTACTGGTCGTCGGAGGGGATCACCGTGTCTGAGCGCACGCTTGTGTTCGTCAAGCCGGACGGGGTGCGGCGCGGCCTCGTCGGCGAGATCGTGTCGAGGTTCGAGGCCAAGGGTCTGCGGATCGTCACCTTCTCGATGCGCACCCTCGACCCGGAGACCGCCGATGTGCACTATGCCGAACATGTCAAGAAGGCGTGGTATCCGGAACTGCGCGATTTCATCACGTCAGGCGCGATCGTGGCCATGATCCTCGAGGGCGATCAGGCCGTCGAGGTGGCCCGGCTGATGGTCGGTGCAACCGACGCGCGCAGAGCCGCGCCGGGCACGATTCGCGGTGATCTTGCCAACTCCAACCGCGAGAACTTGGTCCACGCGTCGGATTCGCTCGAGTCGGCGAAGCGTGAGATCGACATCTTCTTCGCCGGCATCTGACGCGGCGAGCCCGGCCGCATGGTCCGCTTAACCGCCCCCGCACTTGCCGTCGACCTCGGTACCGCGAACACCCTCGTGTACGAGCTCGGCAAGGGGATCGTGCTGAACGAACCTTCGGTGGCCGCCGTGCGCGAGGACTCGCGCGAGGTGATAGCGGTCGGATCAGAAGCGCCGGCGGCGCTCGGCGACGGGCAGAGCCCGATCAGGCTCGTGCGCCCCCTCGCGGCCGGAGTCATCTCCGACATCGACGTCGCCGAGCGGATGCTGGCAGGGTTCGTCGAGAGGGTCGTCCCTCCGCGGCGGCTCGGGTCACGCCCGCACCTGGTCGTCGCGGTGCCAAGCAGCGTGACTGGCGTGGACCGACGAGCGGTGGCGGATGCGGTGTACGCCGCCGGGGCCGGCACGGTCGAGCTCGTCGAGGAACCGATCGCCGCAGCAATCGGTGCCGGCCTCCCGGTCGAAGAACCGACCCCGAGCGTCATCGTCGACATCGGCGGCGGCACTACCGAGGTCGCGATGATCGCGGACGGCGGCATCGTCGCGTCCGTCTCCGTCCCCGTCGGCGGAAACGCCCTCGACCAGGCGATCATCGGCTGGATACGCAAGGAGCACGCTCTCCTCGTCGGCGACCGGGCCGCCGAGCAGCTCAAGATCGCGGTGGGCTCCGCGTGGCCTAGGCGACACGAGACGGAGGCCGACATCCGCGGTCGCGACCTCGTCTCGGGCCTGCCAGGCGCGGTCACCGTGAGTGGTGGTGACGTGAGGGTGGCGATGGATCAACCGCTTGCTGAGATCCTCGCGGCGGTCCGCGACATGCTCAACCGCTGCCCACCCGATCTCACCGCGGAGCTCGACACTCGCGGCCTCCTGATCACCGGGGGAGGAGCGCTGCTGTCCGGGCTCGCCGAACGACTCGGCGACGCGACCGGGCTCCCCGTGACAGTCGCGGACCGCCCGCTGGAATGCGTGGTCCTCGGGGCGGCCACCTACCTCCGCTGAGCCAGATCCGTTCGACGAAGGGGAACCTTCCAGCAGGTGCCTCCGGGTCAACAGCAGGGCCGGGACCCGTCGCGCGGTGACTCGCAGTAACCCACGGACAGGGCTCGCCTGAAGGTCCCCCTGACTCGAACCCGCGAGGTATGCAGGGCACCCTCAGTCGATAGGTCCCGGTGAAGGTGCCCTTCGTGCGGTCTCGCGAGGCGGTTAGGCTGGTGCTTTCGCCGAAACGACGCACGGGTCCACGGTGGCCGGGTCCGTTGCCTGGACCGCAGAGTGCCGGAGATCTTTCCTCATGCCCATCGAGTCGCTGTTTCCTCGCCTGGAACCGCTCCTTCCGCGGGTTCAGAAACCGATCCAGTACGTCGGTGGCGAGCTCAACTCCGTCGTCAAAGACTGGGACAGCGCCGACGTTCGCTGGTGCCTGATGTACCCGGACGCGTACGAGGTCGGCCT
>DASYTV010000283.1:0-11428 GCA_036001885.1 Actinomycetes bacterium | reverse complement strand
CTCGTTCACGAACATGAACCGGCCGTCGAAGATGTTCTCGGTGATCAGCGAGGACCCGGAGCTCACCGCGGCGAGCCCGATAGCCATGGGGAGCAGGTCGGTGGCGAATCCCGGAAACGGCAGCGTCACGATGTCGACGCTTCGCGGACGATCCTCCATCCGTACGCGGAACTGGCCGTCCCCAGGCTCGACGGTCGCACCGGCCGCGACCAGCTTGTCCAGCGCGATGGTCAGGAATTCCGGCCGCACGCCATGCACGGTGACGTCGCCGCGGGTCATCGCCGCGCCGAAGGCCCACGTGCCGCCGACGATCCGGTCGCCCACGGTGGTATGCCGCACCGGCTTGAGACCGTCCACGCCCTCGACCTCCAGCGTCGACGTGCCGGCGCCCTGGATCCGGGCACCCATCGCGGTGAGCATCTGGCAGATGTCCACGATCTCCGGCTCGCGTGCGGCGTTGTCGATCTCCGTGACGCCGTTGGCCAGCACGGCCGCCATCAGCAGGTTCTCGGTCGCGCCGACGCTCGGAAAGTCCAGCCAGATCTTGGTGCCGTGCAGGCCGCCAGGAGCCGAGGCGATCACGAAGCCGTGCTCGCCGGAAATCTCGGCGCCCATCCGCGCGAGACCCGAGACGTGCATGTCGAGCCCACGGGAACCGATCATGTCGCCCCCCGGCAGCGCCACCCGGGCGTAGTGGCGGCGGGCCAGCAGCGGACCCAGCACGCAGATCGACGCGCGCAGCCGGCGGACCAGGTCGTAGTCGGCCTCGCTGCCGGGTACCGCGGGCACGTCTATGGTGGCCTCGCCGGCGTCCATCGACACGTCACAGCCGAGCCGCCGGAGTACCTCGGCCATGATGGCGATGTCAGTGATCCGGGGCACGTTCGACACCACGCTGCGACCCTCGGCCAGCAGCGCGACCGCCATGAGTTTGAGCGCGGAGTTCTTGGCGCCACCGACGTTGACGTCCCCGGTCAGTCGCGCGCCGCCCTTCACCCTGATCACATCCACGCGGGCCATGGTATGGGTTCGCCTCTCGCCGGCTTCGTAGGGTGTAACCCATGGCCGTGCATCTCACTCGCATCTACACCCGAACCGGCGACGCCGGGCAGACCCGCCTCGGCAACAACGAGGTCGCCGCGAAGACCGATCCGCGCATCGCGGCGTACGCCGACACCGACGAATGCAACGCGGCGCTCGGCGTGGCGCTGGCGCTCGGCGGACTGCCCGACGACGTGAAGGAGGTGCTCGCCACCATCCAGAACGACCTCTTCGACGTGGGCGCCGACCTGTGCAACCCGATCGCGGCAGACCCGCCGTACCCGCCGCTGCGGATCACGCCGGATTACGTGACCCGGCTCGAAGGCTGGTGCGACGAGTACAACGACAAGCTTCCGGCGCTCGACTCGTTCGTGCTGCCCGGCGGTACGCCCGGCGCGGCGCTGCTGCACGTGGCCCGTACGGTGGCGCGGCGCGCCGAACGCTCGGCCTGGGCTCTGGTGGCCGCCGATCCGGCGCGGACCGGCGACCTGCCCGCCAAGTACCTCAACCGCCTCTCGGACCTGCTGTTCATCCTGGCCCGTACGGCAAACCCGGACGGCGACGTGAAGTGGGTGCCGGGCGGGGCGCGGTGACTCGTTAGTGTTCGGCGGGACGGGGTCGGATGGCCGGGCGTGGGGCTACCCGGCCGGCTTGGCCCGGTGGACCGGCTTCGAGCCAGGAGAGGAAGCCGGTCACGGTGGACTCGGCCATCGCGATCTCGACATCGCCGCTCCCGTTCGTGCAGCGCAGGATGATCCAGTGGCCGGGCATGTTGAGCCGCTCGGGACCCTCGGGGAGGCGGCCCTGGGTGACGTTCACGCTGCAGCGATTGAGCACGCATTTGGGGCGGATCGCGAAGCTGAACATGCGGTGAAAGCGCAGTTCGTCGCCGACGAACTGCCCGATGCCGGCGGACCAGCCGCGGCCGGGAACGCGCGTGCTGACGCGGACCTGGAGCCGGATGGTGCCGCCGCCGAACATGAGCAACCGGCGACGGAGGAAGACCGCAAAAAGGAGGACGAGCAGCACGACGACGCAGATTCCGACGAACTCCAGAATCCGCATCGTGGCGTCAAACCGTGTCGGGCGTGGCGGGCGTGGCCGTCTCGGCCAGGATGGTGACGCCGTTGGCGTCGATGGAGAGGAAGCCGCCTGCGACGTCGTACGTCAGTTGCTCGCCGCCAGCCAGCTTGACGCGTACCTGAGATGGCTCCTTGAGCAGACCCAGTAACGGCGAGTGACCGGGCAATACACCGATCTCACCCTCCGTGGTACGAGCGACCACCATTTCGGCCTCGCCGGACCACACCTTCTCTTCGACGGCGACAACCTGAACGTGCAGCTGATTGGCCACGCTGTCTCCTTCAGAGACGATGTTGGACCGGTGGGGTGAATTCTAGACGACATTACGCTCTGCGGTGACCCGGGGTGGCGCGCGCCACTGGAAAACCGGGCGGCGGCTAGCTGACCTTGTTGATGTATTCCGGGTGGGACAGCATGAACGAGGCGACGCTGCCGTTGGTGACCGACTGGAAGAACTGCACGGCGGACGGCTCGAGCGCCTCGCCCTGGTATCTACCATTCTGGATGAGCCCGTGGCCGGGCAGCTTGACCAGCGTCATGTTCTCGGCCCGGATGTTGCGCAGCGCGAGGCCCCAGTCCACGACGTTGTGTCCGTTGCCGTCGAAGATCAACGACTGCCCGGCGGCGCGCAGTACCTTGTCCAGCTTGGCCGGGTTGGTCACCACGTCCTTGCTGAGCGCCTGCTGCGCCATCGCCTTGATGAACTGCTGCTGGTGCCGCTGGCGGTCGTAGTCGCTGTTCTTGAGGCCGTAGCGCTGGCGGCAATAGTCGAGCGCCTGCCATCCCTCCAGGTGGTACGTGCCCTTCTTGTACTGCGCCTGCGGGCCGAAATACGGGTGCTGGCACTGGTTGTTGGCACACCTCGCGAGCCGGGGCCGCGGCTTGCCATCGGGCTGCAGGTGCTCCGACTTCACGTCCTGGTCGATCGTCATGGTGACACCGCCCATGGCATCGACGATCTTCTTGAAGCCGCCGAAGTTAATGATCGCGCCGGCGTCGAACTTCCGGATGCCGGTGAGCTGGCCGACGGTCTTGGCGAGCAGATCGAAGCCCTGTGCCACGTCGTGCTTGCCGTTGCCGACCGAGCTGCCGTACGACATCGCCGCGTTGATCTTGGAATGGCCGCCCGGGAAGTTCGTCTTCGCGAACGCCGGGATGTCGACCACGAGGTCGCGCGGGACGGAGAAGACGTACGCCTCGTCCATGCTCTGCGGCACGTGCACGACGATGATCGAGTCGGACAGCGGCGCCCGGTATTCGTCGCGCGGGTCGATGCCCACGAGCAGGATGTTCAGCGGGCCTTTGATGTCGCTCTTCTTGGACGCGCCCGCCGCCTCGTCGCCGAAGAGGTTCTTGGTCTGCACCGCGCCGGCGTACCGGGCCACGAGGACTTGGCTGGCGACCAGGGCGCCACCGCTCACCACCATCAGCACGCAGCCGAAGATGGTGCACAGGCGCGCCCAGAGCGGTGCCTGCCGCCCGGCCTTCGGCTTGCCGCCCGCCGGCGCGCCGCTCGTCGCCTGCCTGGAACCGTCCAGCCCGTTCTTCGCCACTCGATCCCCAACCACGCCGGTCGATGTCCCCGCAATCCAAGGCATGATTGCAGGGCCGCGCAAGCTCGCCGCCTACGATGGGCCGCGCCCACCTTACGGCGGCGCGGCCCATACTTCGGTATCGGTAGTTCAGCCCTTCATGAGCTCGTGCGCGTTGCGCTCCAGGTCCTCGAGGCCACCGCACATGAAGAAGGCCTGCTCGGGGAAGTTGTCGTACTCCCCCTCGCTGATCTTCTTGAACGCCTCGATCGTCTCCTTCAGCGGAACCGTCGAACCCGGCACGCCGGTGAACTGCTCGGCCGCGTACGTGTTCTGCGAGAGGAAGCGCTCGATGCGCCGGGCGCGCTGCACCGTGACCTTGTCCTCCTCTGACAACTCGTCCAAGCCCAGAATCGCGATGATGTCCTGCAGGTCCTTGTACTTCTGCAGGATCCGCTGCACCTCGCGGGCGACCGCGTAGTGCTCGGCGCCGACGAACTCCGGTGCCAGGATCCGCGAGCTGGACGCCAGCGGGTCCACCGCCGGGTAGATGCCCTTGTCGGAGATCGACCGCTCGAGGTTGGTGGTGGCGTCGAGGTGAGCGAACGTGGTGGCCGGCGCGGGGTCGGTGTAGTCGTCCGCGGGTACGTAGATCGCCTGCAGCGAGGTGATCGCCCTGCCGCGCACCGACGTGATCCGCTCCTGCAACTCGCCCATCTCGTCAGCCAGCGTGGGCTGGTAACCCACGGCGGACGGCATGCGGCCGAGCAGCGTGGACACCTCGGAGCCGGCCTGGGTGAACCGGAAGATGTTGTCGATGAAGAGCAGCACCTCTTGCTTTTGGACGTCCCGGAAGTACTCCGCCATGGTCAGCGCGGACAGCGCGACGCGCAGGCGGGTGCCCGGCGGCTCGTCCATCTGCCCGAAGACCAGCGCGGTCTTGTCGAGAACGCCACCCTCTTCCATCTCGAGGATGAGGTCGTTGCCCTCGCGGGTGCGCTCACCCACGCCGGCGAACACCGACGTACCGCCGAAGTTGCGGGCGACCCGGATGATCATCTCCTGGATGAGCACCGTCTTGCCCACGCCCGCGCCGCCGAACAGGCCGATCTTGCCACCTCGCACGTACGGCGCGAGAAGGTCGAGCACCTTGATGCCGGTCTCCAGCATCTCCGTCTTCGGCTCGAGGTCGGCGAACGCCGGCGGCTTGCGGTGGATGCCCCACCGCTCGGTGATGTTCAGCGTGGACGGGTCGGCGTTCAGGACCTCGCCGAGCGCATTGAACACGTGGCCGCGGGTCACGTCGCCGACCGGCACCGTGATCGCGTCGCCGGTGTCGGTGACCTCGGCCCCCCGGACCAGCCCGTCGGTGGGCTGCATCGAGATGGCCCGGATGACGTTGTCGCCCAGGTGCTGCGAAACCTCGAGGGTCAGCGTCTTGGTGCCCTCGGCGAGGGTCACGTCGACGTGCAGCGCGTTGAAGATGTCGGGCATGGCGTCGCGCGGGAACTCGGCGTCCACAACCGGGCCGATGACCCGGACCACCCGGCCGACACCGGTTTCCGTCGTCGGTTCAGCAACAGCAGTCATCACTCATCACTTCCCGCCGCGGCCAGCGCATTGGCGCCGCCGACGATCTCACTGATTTCCTGGGTGATCGAGGCCTGCCGCGCGGTGTTCATCTCGCGCGTGTACCGCCTGAGGAGGTCGTCCGCGTTGTCGGAGGCGCTCTTCATGGCCCGCCTGCGCGAGGCCGACTCGCTGGCCGCCGAGTCCAGCAGCGCGGCGTAGATCCGCGTGTTGAGGTACTTCGGCAGCAGCGCGTTCAGCAACTCGTCGGCATCCGGCTCGAACTCGTACTCCGGGCGCAGACCGGGCTCCCGCTCGCGCTCCTCGACCTCCATCGGCGCGAGGAAGTGCGCCTGGGCGATCTGGGTCATGAGCGACTGGAACTTGGTGCTGACGATGTGCAACTCGTCGACGCCCTCGATCCCATCCGGTCCGTGCTGCTCCTCCGTGTCGTCCGCGCCGGCGACGAACGCCCCGAGCAGCGACTCGCCCACCCGCCGCGCGTCCTCGAACGACGGACGCTCGGAGAATCCGGTCCAGCTCGCCTCGATCGGCCGGTTACGGAACCGGTAGAACCCGACGCCCTTGCGGCCGATGACGTACAGCGCCACCTCCTTGCCGTCCGCGCGCAGCCGGGAGATCAGCTGCTCACACATGCGGATGGCGTTGGCGTTATAGGCGCCGGCCAGACCGCGGTCGCTGGTGATGAGCAGGACGCCGGCCCGCCGGACCCGCTCGCGCGGGGTGACCAGCGGGTTGTCGAGGTTGGTGTTCGACGCCAGCGCCGTCAACACCTGGGTGATCGCCTCCGCGTACGGCTTGGCGGCGGCCACCCGCTCCTGCGCCCGGGCGATGCGGCTGGTCGCCACCAGCTCCTGGGCCTTGGCGATCTTCTTAGTGGACCGGACGGTGCGGATGCGCCGTCGCAGGATCTGTACCTGACCGGCCATGACTAGCGCTTTTCCGTCGGGCGCCGGACTTCGCGGGTCACCGTCTCGTGGGTCTGCGTGCCCTCCTCCATCGGCTCCGCCTCCTCCTCGTGCAGGTGGATGCCGGTGTCGCCCTGCCGGAACAGGTCCTTGAACTCGTTCACGCCGGACTGCAGGCTTTCGATCTGGTCGTCGGTCAGATCGTTCGTCGACTCGACCGCCTTGACCGTGTCGCTGCGGTGCCGGTGCAGCCACTGCAGCAGCTCGGCCTCGAACCGCCGGACGTCGCCGACCGGGACATCGTCGAACTGCCCGGTGGTGCCGGCCCAGATCACGATGATCTCGTCGACGACCGAGTACGGCGAGTACTGCGGCTGCTTCAGCAGCTCGACCAGCCGCGATCCCTTCTCCAGCTGCGCCCGCGACGCCTTGTCCAGGTCGGAGGCGAAGGCCGAGAAGGCCTCCAGCTCGCGGAACTGGGCGAGATCGAGGCGAAGCCGCCCGGACACCCGCTTCATGCCCTTGACCTGCGCGTTGCCACCGACCCGCGACACCGAGGTGCCGACGTTGATGGCCGGGCGGACGCCGGAGTTGAACAGGTCGGACTCGAGGAAGATCTGGCCGTCCGTGATGGAGATGACGTTGGTCGGGATGTAGGCCGAGATGTCGTTGGCCTTCGTCTCGATGATCGGCAGGCCGGTCATCGAGCCCGCGCCGCGCTCGTCGCTCAGCTTGGCGCACCGCTCGAGGAGCCGGGAGTGCAGGTAGAAGACGTCACCAGGGTAGGCCTCGCGGCCCGGCGGGCGGCGCAGCAGCAGCGACACCGCGCGGTACGCCTCGGCCTGCTTGGTGAGGTCGTCGAACACGATCAGGACGTGCTTGCCGGCGTACATCCAGTGCTGGCCGATGGCCGACCCGGTGTAGGGGGCGATGTACTTGAAGCCCGCCGGGTCGCTCGCCGGCGCTGCGACGATGGTCGTGTACTCGAGCGCGCCATGCTCCTCGAGTGTGCCGCGCACGCTGGCGATCGTGGAGGCCTTCTGGCCGATGGCGACGTAGATACAGCGGACCTGCTTCTGCGGGTCGCCGGACTGCCAGTTGGCACGCTGGTTGATGATGGTGTCGACGGCGACCGTGGTCTTGCCGGTCTTGCGGTCGCCGATGATGAGCTGGCGCTGGCCGCGGCCGATCGGCGTCATGGCGTCGATCGCCTTGATGCCGGTCTGCAGCGGTTCCTTGACCGGCTGGCGGGCCATGACGTTCGGCGCCTGAATCTCCAGCTCGCGGAAGCCCTCGCTCTCGATCTCCCCGCGGTCGTCGATGGGCTTGGCGAGCGCGTCGACCACGCGGCCGAGGAAGGCGTCGCCGACCGGCACCGAGAGGACGCGGCCGGTCCGCTTGACCTGCTGGCCCTCGTCGATGCCGGCGAAGTCGCCCAGTACCACGGTGCCGATCTCACGGACGTCGAGGTTCAGGGCAACGCCCAGCGTGCCGTCGGCGAATTCGAGCAGTTCGTTCGCCTGGGTCGAGGGCAGGCCCTCGACGTGTGCGATGCCGTCGCCCGCATCGGAGACGATGCCGACCTCCTCACGGGAGACCTCGGGCGAATAGGACGAGACGTAGCGCTCTAGCGCCCCCCGGATCTCGTCCGAGGTGATGGTCAGCTCGGCCATCCTCTGCCTTCTCTAGTCTGCTCGGGACGTCGCCGCCGCCGAGGTGCCGGTGCTCGCCGCCGTCGCCGGCGCACGATGCGGGGGACTATCTGGTGAACGCCTGCTTGGCCTCGTTGAGTCGCCGCAGGATCGTGCCGTCGTAGAGGTCGGAGCCGACCTGGACGCTGGCGCCGCCGACGACCTCGGGATCGACATCGACCTTCAGCGAAACCTGCCGACCGTACATCTCGGACAACTTGGCGGTCAGCCGCTGTTCCTCGGCGTCGTCGAGGGGCTTGGCGACCGTCACGTAGGCGACCTCCCGGTCGCGCTTCGCGGCGGTCAGCTCGACCAGCCGGGTCAGCGAGAACTCGAAACTGCGACCACCGAAGCCCTCGAGCGCCACCTCGACGAGCCGCAGCGTAGCCGCCTGGGCCTTGCCCTTCAGCAAGTCCTCCACCAGCTTAACCCGGCGGCCGGTCGGCGCGCCTGGATCACTGAGGGTGACGGCGAGCTCGGAATTGCCCGAGACGATCTGACCGAAGCGGAACAGCTCGTCCTCGACGTCGGCCAGCTTGCCGGCCTTGTTCGCGGAGCGCAGCACCACCTCGACGCCGAGCCGCTCGGTCGCGTCCAGCAGCTGGCTCGGTGTGGCCCAGCGACCTCTCACGAGAGTGGCGAGCGTGTCCATCGTGACCTTCGAGAGCTGGCCGGAGAGTAGCCCGCGGAGCAGGTCGGCCCGCTCCTCACCACGACGCGAGGGGTCGGTCAGCGCGCGCCGCAGTCTCGGCTCGGCGCGGAGGAGCCCGGCCACCGACAGGATCTCGTCGGCGATCGTGGCCAGCTCCTCGGCCGTAGCCTTGCTCGTATCCGCGGTCAACTTGTCGAGCGCGTCGGCGTACGACTCGCGGCCGACACCCGACGGCATCAACGCCGGCCGCCCGCGGTATCGGCCGCCTCGAGCTCGGCGATGAACCGGTCGACCGTGCCGCGCTGGCGGGCCTCGTCGGCGAGCGACTCGCCCACGATCCTGCTGGCCAGATCTACGGCCAGCGAACCCACTTCAGCGCGCAGGTCGCGCAGGACACTCTCGCGCTGGGCGGCGAGCTGGTCGCGCCCGGCCGCGATGATGCGCTCGGACTCCTCCCGAGCCGTGGCGAGGACGTCCTGGCGGATGTCCTCGGCGTCGGCGCGCGCCTCGTCGCGGATGCGTGCTGCCTCGGTCCGCGCTTCGGCGAGCTGTGCGCGGTACTGCTCGAGCAGCTGGTTGGCCTCGGCCTGCGCGACTTCGGCCCGCTTGATACCGCCCTCGATCGCGTCCACCCGCGCCGCGAACGTCTTCTCCATCTGCGGGAAGACGTACCTCATCAGCACCAGGCAGAGCAGGCCGAACGCGATGATGGCGACGATGACCTCTTGCCAGATCGGGAGGATCGGGTTGTGCGTGGCCTCAGCGGCCAGATAGTTGGCGTGCAATGGACACCTCCTGTCGAGGCTGAGGTCAGACGAGCTTGCCTTGCCAGATGAAGCCGAAGGCGATGCCCAGCAGCGCCAGCGCCTCGACGACGGCGAAGCCGATCCAGACGTACGGCAGGGTCAGGCGGGACGACTCCGGCTGCCGCGCCGTCGACTGGATGTAGGAAGAGAAGACGAGACCGACACCGATGCCCGGGCCGATGGCCGCGAGGCCGTACCCGATGGCGGCGGTGCTACCAACTACCTCGGCGAGAACCATTTTCGAGTTCCTCCTGATATCTCACGTGACTGTCACGCGGGACGACAACGGGGTGTTACTGCAAAACAGCTCAGTGCTCTTCGGCGAGCGCGCCCTGCACATAGCTCGCGGTCAACACGGTGAACACGTATGCCTGGAGGACGATGACCAGGAACTCCAGGAACGTCACAGCGATGGTCATCAGCCACGACACGATGGAGAAGGGAAGGAACCAGATGTTCGCGCTGAGCAGCGCAAACCCACCGAGCGTGAACACCAGCAGCAGCATATGGCCGGCGAACATGTTGGCGAAGAGTCGAACCGCCAGAGCGAACGGGCGGACCATGAACGTCGAGAAGAACTCGATCGGGATCAGCAACGGCAGGATGAACCACGGCGCCGGCGGGACCAGCGACATCTTGAAGTACTTGACGAAGCCGTGGTGCCGGACGCCGGCGGAGATGAACAGGATGTAGCTCATGATCGCCAGCGTCGCTGGAAAGGCGATGTGCGCGTTCGGCGAGATCTGGATGAACGGCACAATGCCGTAGAAGTTGTTCAGCAGGATGAAGCAGAACAGCGACGTCAGGTACGGCGCGAACCGCACCCCCCGCGGCCCGATCATCTCGACCGAGATGTTGTTGCGCACGAAGCCATAGATGCTCTCCGCGAGCCATTGCATCTTGGTCGGCACCAACTGCGGCTTTCGATACGCCGTCAGGAAGAAGACGACCCAGATCGCAACGGTGAGCCAGACCAACGCCGTGATCTTGGTGAACCAATACGAATCGTGTGCGCCCCACGGCAGGATGCTGGGCAGGTAGAAGTCCTCGACGCTCGGCGGGAACGGAACATCCGCGGCGAGGACCATCGATTGACCGATCACCGTAGCCCTTCCTGTCAGGCGCCGAGGCGGCGCACGATGAGGTAGACACCGGAACCGATGCCAACGACAGCGCCGATGCCGGCGAAAATGCCCCTGGTACCGACCCAGTGGTCGACCGCCCACCCGATCCCGCCCCAGACCAACATGCCCGCGAGGAGATAGGTGACCGCCGTCATACCCATACCCATGTCAGGAGGGTCTGGACCGTCGCCACCGGTGGGCTTGTCGGGAGGTTGTTGACCGGTCATGACGGCAAGAAAGATATCAGCCGGGAAAGTACGAGGGCGAGCGGGACCCCCCGCACAACCGGTGTTGTCCAGGCGTCAGGGGTCTCGCAACTCGGCAACACGGTACTCCTGTAGTTCCAGCACCCGACACGGCACGAGAGGTGGGTCACCGGTTCGGGGCCATGGTCTCACGAAAGGGCTCTGACGAGGAAGAACGCGGATGCGGAGATCACTTGCCGGTCCGGTGGACAACCCACCAGATCTGCAACGCGGTCCAAACCACGACGCCGGCGACCACGCCCCAGCCCAGCGCCGCCTTACCAGGCCAATCTGACGTCACGGAAAACACCAGGATGACGCCGAGCAGCGTGTACTTGACGACGTACGTCAATAGGCCGAGCGGCATCACCAGAGCCGGCCGCACGGTGTCCGCCCAGGCGATCACCAGCGTCGACATGGTGTAGCTCACAGTCGTGATCGCCACGCCGGCGGCCGCGGCCAGCGCGATCGGGGCGCCGCCGACCAGGAAGCCGACCGACGCCGCACAGAGCAGCAGCGCGACCGAGGCCGAGGTCAGGAACGGCAGGTGCTCCACCCGCCACCGCGGATCCTTCGGCAGCGGCGGAAGGTCCGGCAAGTCCGTTCTCTCACTCACGCTGTGCCTACCTTTCGCATGCGCTCGTGGCCCTCGCTGCGCTCGGTGCGCTCGCTCATGCCGTTGGCACCTCCTGGAACGCGTAGGCGGGGAAGCGTTCGACCAGCGACGACACCTCGACGGCGACGTCGGCCAGCTGG
>DASYTV010000282.1:0-6566 GCA_036001885.1 Actinomycetes bacterium | reverse complement strand
GCGAGCGTTCTGCTCAACCATGATCACAGTGACCCCGGTCCGGTTGACTTGCTGTGCCCTGATGAAGACCTGGTCCTGGAGCTTCGGTGACAGGCCGGCCGACGGCTCGTCGAGCAACAGAACAGACGGTTCGGTCATGAGAGCGCGCGCCATGGCGACCATCTGGCGTTCTCCGCCGGAGAGTGAGCCGGCCCGCTGTCTCCGCCGTTCGGCCAGCGCCGGGAAGAGTTCTGCGACATGATCGAAGCGCGCGCGGAAGGTCTTGGGCGCCTGGAAGACGCCCATCTGGAGGTTCTCCTCAATGGTGAGGCTCGGGAAGACATTGTTGATCTGCGGTACGTACCCGACGCCCTTCGCGACGAGCTCATGAGTCTTGGCGTTGGTGATGTCCTCACCCCGCAGCGTCACGGAGCCACTGCGAACGTGCACCAGGCCGAAGAGCGCCTTGACCAGCGTCGACTTGCCTGCACCGTTAGGTCCGATGATGCCGACGAGCTCGCCGTCCTTCGCGTAGAGATCGGTGCCGGTGAGGATGTTCACCTCGGGGACATAACCGGCGACGACGTCATCCGCCCGCAGCAGCGCGCCCTCGGCGCGATCGAGATGAGCGCTGCGGTCGATCTCGACGGTGGTGCTCCGGGACGAAGCGCCGACCCCGTTGGTCGGCTCATTCACGCTCATCAGGCGCGCTCCTGCTCGGTTTCGCTGATCTCTTCGCGCAGCTCGGCCTCTGCATCGGCGAGCTGCTCCTCCGCTTCCTCTTCGCTCACCGGCGCATCGTGGTGCGAGCCGAGGTAGGCGTCGATGACCATTTCGTTGACCATGACCTTCTCGGGTGGGCCCTCAGCGACGATGGCACCTTGGGCCATCACGATCACCCAGTCGCTGATGTCGCAGACCATGTCCATGTCGTGCTCGACGAAAAGCACGGTCATGCCCTCGTCCCGCAGCGACTTGACATGTCTGAGCAGGGACTGGGTGAGCGCCGGGTTCACTCCGGCCATCGGCTCGTCGAGCATGACCAGCTCGGGGCCGACCATCAGGGCGCGCGCCATCTCGAGCAGCTTGCGCTGGCCACCCGACAGCTCGCCGGCGAACTCGTCGCGCATCCGGTCCAGCTTGAAGCGCTCGAGCAGCTCATCGGCGCGTTCGGTGATCTCGCCTTCCTGCGGCTGCCAGAGACTCGCGACCAGCGCCGCGAGGAAGCGCTCCCCGCGCTGCGCCTGAGCCCCCAGCCGCATGTTCTCGATCACACGGAGCTTTGCGAGCGCCTTCGTCAGCTGGAACGTCCGGACCATGCCCCGCCGGGCGAGCTTGTAGGGCGCTAGGCCGGTGATCCGGTCGCCGTTGAAGGTCCAGGCACCCCCGTCGGCGCTGTCGAATCCGGTGAGGACGTTGAAGAACGTGGTCTTGCCCGCGCCGTTGGGCCCGATGAGCGCCGTGATGGAGCCGCGCTGGACCTCCACGTGCTCCACGTCCACCGCGGTCAAGCCGCCGAACCTCCGCATGACCCCGTCCGCGACCAGAATCGGGTCGGGCTTCGCCACGCCCGGCTCGGGCGGGACAGTCGCCAGCGCGGCTCGAGTCGCGGCCTCGCGGTCGCCGGAGAGGGCCGCGTCGGCGGCGCTGACGGTTTCCTCAGCGTGCATCGAGTGCGATCTCCCTCTTGTCGCCGAAAATCCCTTGCGGGCGGAAGATGATGAGCAGCATCAACCCCAACCCGACCAGGATAAAGCGGACAGCGCCGACTTGCGTCGTGTCCATGACCGAGTTCGGTATGTAGCCGGCGCTGATCGCCTGACGCAGAACTTGATCTGAGAACTGGATGAACAGCCAGAAGATGACGGCGCCGACGACCGGTCCGAGGACGCGGGCGGCGCCGCCAAGGATCACGATGGTGTACGCGAAGAAGGTGACCTCGGGCGCGTAGCTGTCTGGCGTGACCGAGCCGGTCGAAAGCGCGAAGATGAACCCGGCGAGCGCGCCGATGACGCCGCCCAGGACGAGGGACTGCATCTTGTACGAGAAGACGTTCTTGCCCAGGCTGCGTACCGCGTCCTCATCCTCGCGGATCGCCTTGAGCACCCGCCCCCACGGGCTGCGCATCAGGAGGTAGACGACCAGGCAGCACAGCGCCACGAGAATCCAGCCGGTCGTCAGCACCCACGTCGTTCGCTCGTCAAAGCTGACCGGCCCGATGCCGTACTCACCGCGCCCGTACGGGTTGATGTCGAAGAAGGCGCCAGAGAACTGCTGCAGGCCGTCGGTGCCTCCGGTGACGTCGCGGTAGTTCGAGGTTCGTACCGTGATCCGGAAGATCTCTGCCGCGGCGATCGTCACGATGGCCAGATAGTCGGCCCGTAGCCGCAGGGTCGGAACGCCGAGGATCAGGGCGAGGGCGACCGCGGCGGCGAGCCCGATGCCGACGCTGAGCCAGAAGTTGAGGCCCCAGGTGGCGACTCCGATCGCGAGACCGTACGCACCGACGGCCATGAAGGCTGCTTGGCCGAAGTTGAGCAGTCCCGTGTAACCGAACTGCACGTTGATGCCGATCGCCGCCAAGGTGTAGATGACAGCGCTCGTTCCGATCGCCGATTCGACGCTGACCGAGAAGATCGTGTCCCAATTCATTGCCGGACTCCTCTCAGCCCACCCGCTCGGCCCGGCCGAGGATTCCCTGTGGCCGGATGAGCAGGACGACGATCAGTACGAGCAGCGCGCCCACGTTCTTCATCTCCTCGGGGATGAACAGCGTGGAGAGCTGGATCATCAAGCCGACGATGAGGGAGCCGACCAGTGCACCGAACGCGGTGCCGAGCCCACCGAGAATGACTCCCGCGAACACCAGCAGCAGGATCTGAAAGCCCATCTGGTAGTTCACCGACTGCTGCATGGCGAGCAGGATGCCTGCCACACCCGCGATCGCCGCGCCGACGGTCCAGACGATTCTGATCACCCGCTCGACGTTGATGCCTGACGACGCGGCGAGCGACGGATTGTCGGCGACGGCTCGGGTCGCCTTGCCGAGCCGGGTTCTCAGCAAGGCGATGCCGACCGCGGCGATGATCACGATCTCGATCGCCATCCCGAACAGGGTCGCCGGCGTCACGTTCACCGGGCCGAAGTCGAGCCCGGCCTGGATGGTGTAGTCGGAGTACTGCCGCGACTGGCCGCGGAAGAAGTACAGGTACAGGTTGCGCAGCACGAGCGCGAGACCGATCGACACGATCATCATGGCGATCAGGCCGGTTCCGCGCCGCCGCAGCCATCCCCAGAAGAAACGGTCCTGCGTATAGCCGAGGGCGCCGGCGACGACAACTGCCAGGATCGCGGCGGGGATGAGATTCAGCCCCACGGTGACATTGAAGTAGTAGGCGCCGAGCGCGCCGAGAGTCACCAGCTCGCCGTGCGCGAAGTTCGTCAGCCCGGTCGTGCCGTAGATCAGCGACAACCCCAGAGCGGCAAGGGCGATGATCAGGCCGAAGTTGATGCCGTCGAAGATGAGCTGCGGGACGCGATCCCACTTGGACTCGCTCTTCTCCGAGGCCGCTCCCCCGGGAGCGATCCGGAAGAGCACCGTGCGCACGTTACCTGAGAAGACCTGGACGCGCAGGGTTTGCTGGTCCGGGTTGATCAGGCCGACGCCCTCGGGCAACGTCGTGGTGTCGAGTGAGATCTCGTACCGCCCGCCGGATGGAACGTCGACGCGCCACTTACCCTTGTCGTCGGATACGGCATTGCCCACTGCGACGCCGCCCTCGACCTTCACGTCGATCTTTACGCCGGCCACCGGTTGGCCCGCGCTCACCAACGTTCCCTGCACTGCCTCGCCGCCCTCCTGCGCCGACGCGCTGCCCGCGCCGAGGCCAAGGACGATTAACAGGCCGCCGAGGAAGGCTGTGAGCGCAATCGCTGCCTTGCGCACAGGTGGTCCTTCTTCCGGATATCTGTGGTGACGCTGCACCACAGGGTGTCGTGAACGTCGGGCGGAGCATAGCCGCCATATGGACCTACTGGAAGATCTTCACCAATCGGTGATGATGGCTTCTCCTACTTGTCGTACCCGATCTCTAACGAACCGTCACTACCGCTTCTACCAGTAGCGGAGCAACGATCAGGGCCGGTAACAGATCACCGACCGGCACCTGCCTGATCCGGAGGAGACGCAGGCCGACACCGACGAGCAACAGACCCCCGGTCGCGGTGAGAGCGGCGATATGAGCGTCGGGCAGGAATCCCCCAAGTGCGAACCCGATGACAGTGAGCGAGCCTTGGACAACCAAGATCGTCAGCGCCGAGGCGGCGACCCCCCAGCCGAAGGAAGCCGCGAAGGCGATCGCGGCGAAACCGTCGAGTACGGCCTTCAGCGCAAGCTGGTCGATGCCTCGCCCGAGGCCGTCGGAGAGCGAACCGAGGATGGTGAGCGGTCCTACACAGAAGACCAGAGACGCGGTGACGAACCCTTCGATGAACCGCTGCTGGCCGTGGGCCGTCCGGGGTCGCGCGAGCGGTCGAGCCCGCGCGGTGGTCTCGGCACGCGGGCCGGTGCCAGGTGTTGCGACGCCCGGCCTGCGATGGCGACCTGCCTGTGTCCGCGAATCCCCGCTGGCCGGCAACGGATCCGTGAGGCGTGCGCCGGTGTTGGAGGCCGAGCGTGGCGCGAATCGGCGCTGCAGCGCCCCGCCGATGCCTTCGAGACGGTCTTCGATGCGGAGGAGCGAGCCGGCGATCCCGCCGAGCAGTAGCGAGCCGAGCACGATCAGCACCGGCGCCCACCGCCCGGCCAAGTGAGTTGTCCAGCACGCTCGCTGCCGACAGCGCGGCGACGAGCAGCGTGACCAGACCGAGCGCATCGGTCACCACCTCCCGGGTGCGGTCAGGGAGCCGGTGTCCGAGGAGTACGCCGATGCTCGAGCCGACCAGGACGGTCGCGACGTTGAGCGCCGTGCCCGCGCCGCGCATAGCCCTCCCCGGCTAGATCCGCGTGAGGAGGGTTCCGTCCTATCGCACCGCTGACAGCTCTGTCACCGCGCCTTGACGTTTGGTTTTGCCAACGGGGCTGTTCGTGTTGTGTCACCAACGACTGCCGCAGCTGTCTTGCCTCTGGGCGAATGAGCGGAAAGGTCGTACGCTCCGCACATCCGCAGTCCTGGGCGCCCTCGTCATGGGCGTCGGGATCTCCCAGTCGGTGGGATCCGCGCGGACAGTTGGCTCCCGCAGCGCGGCGGGCTGGAGGTGCGCCGGTAACGGCGCATGGAGCGGAGGTGGAGCCAATGACTCGCATGCATCCCGTGGTCCGGCCCGCCAGTGCCGAGGACCTGCCGGCCATCGAGGAGATGTGGGGGGAGCTGCGGGAGACCGGAGGCCGGTTAGGCCGGGCGATGTCCGACCCCGCCGCCGCGGCTGCCGGCCTCGCCAAGCTGATCGGGAATCCTGAGGCGCGGCTGTTCATTGCGGTGATCGATGACGAACCGGTCGGTCTCGCCTACGTCGTGTGCCAGCCGCTCGTCCCCTTGCAGGCGTCAAACGCGGTTCACATCGCCTACATCCATGTCCGGCCTGAGCAGCGACGTCGTGGCATGGGCCGAGCGCTCATGGTGGCCGTCCTCGACTATGCCGACGACATCGGCGCGGACCAGATCTCGGTCGCCGTTGATCCGACGCTTCGGGACGCGAGCCGGTTCTTCGCGCGGCTCGGCCTCCGGCCGCTGACGATGGTCCGGTCGTCTTCGTCGGCAGTACTGCGCCGGCGGCTCGCCGCCGACGAGCTGCGTGCCGACGTCGCGACCGACCTCCTCGAACGCCGTAAGAGGTTCCTCACCCGATCAAGGATCCGCGCCGTCATGGTGAGGCTCGCCGAGCGCTCGGCCGAACCCGTCGGCAGCGACTGAGGCGCAGCGACCCCGCGACCACTAGTCACCGCCTTGCCGGAGCAGGCAGGTCAGGCGCGACGTGCAGACGCGCCTGCCGTGGTCGTCGGTGATGACGATCTCGTACGTCGCGACGGTGCGGCCGACATGGATCGGGGCCGCCACTCCGGTCACGTAGCCGTTGCGGACGGCACGGTGGTGCGTACAGGACAGTTCGATCCCCAGTGCCTGGGCTCCGGGTCCCGCGCTGAGCTGCGCACCGATTGAGCCGAGCGTCTCGGCGAGAACCGCAGATGCCCCGCCATGCAGGAGGCCGTAAGGCTGGGTGTTCCCCTCGACGGGCATCCGGGCGACCAGTCGTTTCGCGGCGATCTCAGTCAGCTCGATGCCCATACGCTCGGCGAGGGTTCCTGCGCTGAGGTCGCGCAGCCACGCAGGCATCTCGACGCCTTCGCCTGGCGGTGGTGGCTGGTGGCTCTCCGCCGCATCAAGGCCGTCAGGTCCGCTGCTCGTCGGGTTCACCTATCCTCCTTGCCGGGCACTGGCTTCGTACGAGACCTTAGAGCGGTCATCGGCCGCGCGTTCACTCGCGTGGATGACCTTGTCGCCGAGGCGGCATCTTGTCGGCGCCACCTCATAGGCTTGAAGCTGTGATGACGAACGAGGACGCAGGTGCAGCGAGGCCGGGCGGCCGCA
>DASYTV010000281.1:0-2160 GCA_036001885.1 Actinomycetes bacterium | reverse complement strand
TCGGATGGGACGTCGACCAGCGAGAGCCAATACTGGGCCGGATATTGGGCAGCCGTCTCCTTGCTCCCCAACCTGTCCTGGGCTTGGTACTCGATGTTGACCACAGTTCCCGCCGAGACATTCTTGATCCAGCGGTCAGCGTATCCGTAGACCCGTGCCCGGACCTGATAGGGGCCGGGTCCGGGCAGGTCGGGGATCACGTAACGACCGTTCTCGTCCGTCACGACGGTCTTCCGAGGCCGGCTGGCGGTCGTTGCGTTCACCGCGGACACCCAGGCCCCGGCCAGTGGATGACCCACCTGGTCCTTCACGATTCCCGCGATCCCTCGAGGCACCTCCCCGTCGGCCGCCAGCAGGGGTCTTGCCCACTGATCGAGCGATGCCGTCAGGACTAGGGTTAGAACAGGGATGGAAAGCTTTGCCAAGGTTCTCATCCGCGTCCTCCTCCCTTCCCATTGTTCCCGGGCGATTGAGGGTGGGTCACCGATCGGCGTTCCGCACTCGCGTTGTTACCTCCCTGACTCCCGCCCTGCGAGTCCCAGTTCCGCGGACAGCAGCCTCTCGTCCTACCCTGGGAGGAATACGAGACCGTAGTCGGCTAAACGCCCCACTACCCTGTGCGGAACTGGAAGAGCGGGGGGCTCCGATCGCAAGGCCGTCTTGAATTCTGCATATTGGACCTGAATATTGAGGGACCACGTTATTTGAAGGAGACCGGCTATGTCAAGTAGCCGACTGGTGGCCGCCGATCCGTCGATTGACAGTTGCGGTGTGTTCACATCGAATATGGGATCCGGAATTCACAGTGAGAGCTCTCCATCCGGAGCCGCCGATGTCGGCCCGTGTGGCTGCTGAGATCCGCAACGCAGTCCCCGGCGGTACTCTCGTGCCGGGAAGTCGTATCGACAAAAGCACTGGCCGTCAAGGTCGGAGTCTCGCGCGAGCCTTGCCAGGAGGCACTGCTTCCTCTCGAGACGACGCCCAAGGGGCGAAGGAACTCCAAAGCACATTTTGTGAGAGGGACCCGGTCAGTGCCCGGCCATCCGGCGGCCCACCACCGCGACGTCGGCCGCGGCGATCGGGGTCTCGTAGACCAGCTCGCCGTTGAACATCACGACGATCCGGTCCGCCAGCTCGAACAGCTCGTCGAGGTCCTCGCTGACCAGGAGGATGGCGGCGCCGCGGTTG
The DNA here is from genome assembly GCA_036001885.1 of Actinomycetes bacterium. Classification (GTDB taxonomy): domain Bacteria; phylum Actinomycetota; class Actinomycetes; order JAKEEW01; family JAKEEW01; genus DASYTV01. The sequence continues at coordinate 972 of DASYTV010000281.1, read as the reverse complement.
CGGGCGCGCACGATCTGGGCGCGGATCTCGGCGATCGCCGCGATGTCGAGCCCGAAGCACGGGTTCGCCGCGATCAGCACCTCCACGTCGCCCGACAGCTCGCGGGCCAGCACCATGCGCTGCACGTTGCCGCCGGACAGGCTGCTCACCGGCGCGTCCGGAGAGGCGGTCGTGATCCGGTAGCGGCCGATCAGCTCGCGCGCCGCGCGGCGCAGGGCAGCCCGGTTGAGGCCCCAGCGGGCGAGGGTGAACCGCGGCTCGTCGAACGTGCGGAAGGCGAGGTTCTCGGCCACGCTCATGCGCGCCACGCAGGCGCTGCGCAGCGGCTCCTCGGGGAGGCAGAAGACCTTGTGCCGCCGCATCTCGGCGCGCGTCGCCGCGTAGGGCTGGCCGTGGACCGTGATCGCGCCGCCCGCGGCTTCCCGCTGCCCCGCCAGCACCTCGACCAGCTCGGTCTGGCCGTTGCCCGAGACGCCGGCGATGCCGACGATCTCGCCCGCGTGAACCGCGAGCGAGACGTTGGACACGGCGCGGTGGCCCTTGTCGTCGTCCACGCACAGGCTCTCCAGCCGGAGCCGCACCTGCCCCGCCGGGTGCGCGACGCGCTGAGCCGGCGGGGGCAGCTCGCCGCCGCCAATCATCATGGCCGCCAGGTCCTGCGCCGTCAGCTTCTCCATCCGCCCGCGTCCCACCACCTTCCCGCGGCGGAGCACCGTCACCTCGTCGGCGAAGGCCACGACCTCCCGCAACTTGTGCGTGATCATCAGCACGGACAGGCGCCCGGCGCGGGTCATGTCGTGGAGCAGGCCCAGGATCTCGTCGGCCTCCCCCGGGGTGAGCACCGAGGTCGGCTCGTCCAGGATGAGGATGCGGCAGTCGAGGTAGAGCTGCTTGAAGATCTCCACCTTCTGCTTCTCGCCCGCCGCCAGCGTGCTGACCGGCGCCGACAGGTCGACCTTGAAGGGCATCTCC
>DASYTV010000280.1:0-2641 GCA_036001885.1 Actinomycetes bacterium | reverse complement strand
CCGCGCATCTTGGCAGAAGGCCGGATGGGAAGGCGGCTCCTGGGCCAGGCCGTGGTGATTGTGTCGCGGTGCTGGGGGGTGCGACGCGGGGTCACCATGACCAGCCACGCGTGGCTAGCTCCTGCTCCTCGAGCCAGCGCTTCTGTTCGCCACGCTCCAGGTCGGCCTCCCCAGGTACGCCGGCGAGCCGGCATGCCTCGTCGAGCAGGTCGTCATACGCGGCCTCAAGGACCATCAACCGGTGCGCCTTCGCGTAGACCCGCGGTGTGGCCTTGATTCGCTGGATCTCGCCGGCGAGATGGCCGAGCCTGGTCTGCAGCCGCAGCGTTTCGAACGGATCGGGCTCGGCGACGGTGCGCCGACCAAGCCGTGCGGCTAGGCGCTCCACCAACGGCTGCAGACGCCTGCGCAAGCGCGACTGCGGGTGCGGTGACACCTGGTAGAGCAGCGCGTACACCAGCGCGATCAAGACCAGCAGAGCCGCCCACTCCATCGACCCTCACCTCATCCTCCTCCAAAATTACGTCGGCCCGCCGACAACGGCGAGGTCTTCCGTCGTGGCTGAGGGGCGGCCAGGGCGCACCCCGCCGGCGGGAGAGCCCTCGGGCGTCGGCGGTGCTGGTCGACCGCGATCCGGACAAAGGCAGCGGTGAAGCGCCCACCCAGCTCTCCGTTTGGGTCCGAGTGGTCCCCTTGACCTGGGTGGGCTCAGTCGGTGGTAACAGCCGCTAGCCGGTCGTGGAGCGTGAGGCGACTCAACGCCCCCGAACAAGCGGTGACCTGAGCGGCGGCCACCACCGTGGGCCGGGTGGCCACGCTTGACGACGTGCGGTTCGCGCTGATCGCGATCGAGGACTCCCGCCGTGAGGTTCTGCCACGGCCGGCGCGGTTCCGATATGGAGCCAATCGCCGGTGTGGGCGTTGACACGGAAGCAAGATCAGTATTGAGTATCGGCCGTGCGAGCGCTGGACGTCCTGGCCGATCCAACTCGGCGCGAGATCATCGAGTTGCTCGCGCGCAAGGACATGGCGGCGAGCGAGGTCGCCGAGCGCTTCATCCTCACCAGGTCCGCTGTCTCGCAACATCTCCAGATCCTGCGCGCCTCCGGCTTGATTCGGATGCGGCGCATGGGACAGCGCCGGATCTATTCGCTGAACCTGGCGGCCTTCGATGAGATCGAGGCCTGGCTCGCCGAGTGCCGCCGCATCTGGCGAGCCAGCCATCAGGCTGCCGCGGAAGAGGATCGCGCCGCCATGGAGACTCGCCCTGCGGCTGGCGCCGCGAGCTAGTGTCGCGTGTCCGAGGTCCTTTTGACGGTGGCCGGAGGACCGCAGGATGACTGGCAAGGCCGCAGGGAGCCCCGCGTACTGGAGGTATGCGGGCGAGGCCGCAGCTAGGCGCCGGCGGGACCGGGCCACCGTGAGGAGACTTTGGACACGCGAGACTAGGGTCGGGTGCGCCCATTCGTGGTCCCTCCAGGCCGGTCGGCCGGTTTCGGCTCGCATTTCTGGGCGCAGGACTTCCCGGTTATGGTGAGCCAGGCGCAGGCTTGGCGTTCCATCGGCCCGCGCCAGGAAAGGAGACGACGGTGTCCCAGTCCCCTCGCAGCGGCCCACGGCTGCGTGCGGTCCTCGACGGCATCCCGACCTACAAGCCCGGCCGGACGCGTCGGACCCCGCCCGGCAGCACGCCGATGTACAAGATCTCCTCGAACGAGAACCCGTACCCGCCGCTGCCGAGCGTGCTAGCGGCGATCGCAGACGCCGGCGCCCAAGCCAACCGCTACCCGGACCTGTTCGCGAGTGGCCTGACCGCTCGAATCGCGCAGCGGTTCGACGTTCCGGTCACCCATGTCTCCACGGGCACTGGGTCGGTCGGGGTGTGCCAGCAGATCGTTCAGTCGACGGCTGGACCCGGCGACGCGGTCGTGTACGCATGGCGGTCGTTCGAGGCCTACCCGATCATCGTCCAGATCTCCGGCGCGCGCTCGGTCACCGTGCCGTTGACCGCTGACGAGCGGCACGACTTCGACGCTATGGCCGCGGCTATCACCGACCGGACGAGGCTCGTGATGGTCTGCACGCCGAACAACCCGACCGGCGCCGCGGCCCGCCACGACGAGCTGGTTCGTTTCCTCGACCGGGTGCCCTCCGATGTCCTGGTTGTCATTGACGAGGCCTATCGCGAGTTCGTCCGCGATCCCGAGGTTTCCGATGCACTGCTCCTCTACCGCGATCGCCCGAACGTCGCGGTGCTGCGCACCTTCTCCAAGGCGTACGGGCTGGCCGGCCTCCGCGTCGGCTTCGCCATCGCGCACGAGCCCGTCGCCGACGCGCTGCGAAAGACGGCCGTGCCTTTCGGGGTGAGCGGGATCGCCCAGGCCGCCGCCGTCGCGTCTCTCGACGCTGAGCCCGAGCTGCTGGACCGGGTCGAGTCGGTGGTGAAGGAACGGACACGGGTGTGGGACGCGCTGCGCGACCAGGGATGGGCCGTCGTGCCCACCGAGTCGAACTTCGTGTGGCTGCGACTGGGCGAGCGGACCGACGAGTTCGCCGCTGCCTGCGAGCGCGCCGGTGTGATTGTCCGGCCGTTCTCCGGTGAGGGCTGCCGAGTGACGGTCGCGGAGCCCGAGGCCAACGA
>DASYTV010000279.1:0-24048 GCA_036001885.1 Actinomycetes bacterium | reverse complement strand
AGGGTGCCGAATCCGCCTGGCATCACAACGAAGCCCTGCGCATACTTCACGAACATCATTTTCCGGGCGAAGAAGTATCGGAAGTTGATACCGATATCGACCCATTCGTTCAGGCCCTGTTCGAACGGCAGCTCGATGCCGAGACCGACCGACACACCGCCCGCCTCTGAGCAGCCCTTGTTGGCCGCCTCCATCGTGCCCGGGCCGCCGCCGGTCATGACTCCGTAACCCGCCTGCGCCAGGGCTCGGCCGATCTGTTCTGCGAGGGCGTACTCCGGATGGTCACGCGGTGTACGGGCGGATCCGAAGAGGCTGACTGCCGGCCCGAGCTCGGCGAGCATGCCGAAGCCCTCAACGAACTCCGACTGGATGCGCAGCACTCGCCACGGATCGGTGTGAACCCAGTCGGCCGCCCCCCGGGAGTCGAGCAGCCGCTGGTCGGTCGTGCTCCTCTCCTGGACCTGCCGGCGGCGCAGCAAGACGGGGCCGCGGTGCTTCTCTATCGGCCGGTCTGGATGGATCGACATGTCCTCGGGAGGGACGAACTCTGCACCCATGAGATCGCAGGCTACGCCAGGGCCGCCATCGCGCCGGATTGCCCAGTAGACCAGTCGCCGAACATCAGGCTGCCGGCCGTCGGCTGAAAAGCCCGGGGCAGCGATACGGGGTGGCCCTCCGATCTGCGGCCAATAGCGAGAGCCGTCCTCACATCTCCAGCCAGGCACGCATTCGCTTCTCGCACTCGGCGATCTCGGCTATTGCCACGTGCTCCTCACGACTGTGAGCAAGGCTGGGGTCGCCTGGGCCGTAGTTGACCGCGGGCACCCCCAGTGCGGCGAACCTCGCGACATCGGTCCAGCCGAACTTCGGCCGAGGGGTTCCCTCGACAGCGGCGATGAAGGCCGCCGCGGCAGGGCGGTCCAGGCCAGGCAGCGCGCCCGCTACGGCATCGACGAGCTGCACCTCGAAGGCGCCGAACAGATCCTGCATGTCTGCGACCGCCTCATCGACTGTGCGGCTCGGCGCGAAGCGGTAGTTCAGGGCAACCGTGCACTCGTCGGGGATGATATTGCCGGCGACCCCACCGGCGATGCCGACGGCGTTGAGGCCTTCTCGATACTCGAGCCCGTCGACGACGACGCGTCGCGGTTCGTACGCACGCAAGGTGTCGATGATCGCCCCCGCCTCGTGGATCGCATTTCGCCCCATCCAGGCTCGAGCGCTGTGCGCGCGGTGGCCCCTTGCGGTGACGTCGAAACGCAACGTCCCTTGGCAGCCCGCTTCGACGGTGGCACCGCTTGGCTCCATGAGGACAGCGATGTCGGCATACAGGAGATCGGGACGGGCCGCACCGACCAGGCCGAGCCCATTGAACTGCGACTCGACCTCCTCACACTCGTAGAACGCATAGGTCACATCCCGGGTCGGTAGCGGTACCGACGCCGCGAGCCGAAGCGCGACGGCGACCCCGCCCTTCATGTCGCATGACCCACAGCCGTACAGGAGATCACCGTCTCGCCGAGACGGGACGTTGTCTGCAATTGGCACGGTGTCGAGGTGGCCGGCGATCACGGCCCGTTCTCCCCTTCCCAGATCGGTCCTCGCGATCACTGTGTTGCCCAGCCGCTCAACCTGCAGGTGGGCGAGCGGCCGCAGCGCCGCCTCGACCGCGGCCGCGATCTCCCCTTCGGCTCCGCTCACCGAGGGGATGTCGACCAGGGCGGCAGTCAGCGCCACGACATCCATGTCGAGATCCAATGTGGCCATGGGGAGGAACATACGCGGCTTGCTGCTAAGGACACCGCCGAGGGCCCAGGCGCCTGGTCGACGCCGTCGATGGCGGTCGCCGCCGATGAACGTCGCCCGGGGTCATTTCCCCCTGGTCGACGCGGGTGGTGGCGGTCGCCTCGATTAGCGTTGGCGGCGTGCTAAGGGCCGTACTAACGCCGCGATGGCTCGGGTTGCATGCGCTGCTGGTCGGCCTTCTCGTGGCGTTCGGCGCCCTCGGGCACTGGCAGCTCGACCGGGCTCGCGAGGAGGCCAAGCCGAGGAGCGGCGTCGACAAACCCGCGATCGCCCTCGCCGACCTGGTCGATCCGGCGGGAACCGTGCCGCCAGGCCAGATCGGGCGGCGGGTCACGGCGTCCGGCGTGTACGACCCGGGGCACCAGCTTCTTGTCACCGGCCGCGCGCTGCAGGGGCGGCCCGGCTATTGGGTGCTGACACCCCTGCGGACCGGGACCGGCCCGGCGGTGATGGTGGTACGTGGTTGGGTCGCGAGCCCCACCGATCCCGGCACCCGAACGCCGTCCGGGACGGTCGAGGTGACCGGTCGCCTGCAACCGGCCGAACCCCTCGGGGGGGCCGCAGCCGAGCCAGGGACGCAAATAACCTCGATCACCACGACCAACCTGATCCAGCGACTCCCCTACGACATCTACGACGGTTATGTCGTGCTGTCTGCGCAGAGCCCTGCGACCGGACCGGCGTCCGCGCGGGTCGAGGCGCCGCTGCGGGCCGCGCCGCGGTCGACCTTCCCTCTGCAGAATGCCGCCTACGCGGTCCAGTGGTGGGTTTTCGGGCTGTTCGCGCTCGTGTTCTGGTGGCGGATGGTACGGGACACGCTGCGCAGGACCGCGCAACCTGCTGGGGATAAGGTCGCGGTGGTGCTCAAGAAAGGGGCTTGGGGATCGTGAAGGGCGCACTGATTCGCTACCGCGTCATGGCCTACATCGTCGGCGTGATGCTGCTCGTGCTGGTCTTCATCGCCATGCCGGTGAAATACCTTGGAGACGATCCCTCGCTGGTGGAGACCGTGGGACCGATCCACGGCTTTCTCTACGTGGTCTATCTGGTCTTCACCGTCGATCTCGCCTTTCGGCTCAAGTGGCCGTTCGGCCGGATGCTCCTGATCATGCTCGCCGGCACGATCCCGTTCATGTCTTTTGTCGCGGAGCGTTGGGTTACTCGGAACGCCCCCGCGGAGGCCGCCGCCTAGTGTCCAGCGTCAGGTGCTCAGGCCATGTGCGCGCAGCAGGTCGTTGAGCTGCGCCTTGTTGTGCCGCTCCCCCTCGGTGAGCCGCTTGATGATGAGAACGCACGGCAGGCCGTAGGCGCCGCCGGCGAACTCCTTCACGCGTGTGCCGGTCACGGCGACCGACCAGGCCGGCACGTGGCCGCGGGAAACCTCTTCGCCCGTCTCTGCGTCGATCACCGGCATCGACCTGGAGAGGATGACTCCAGCCCCAAGGACGGCACCACGGCCCACCCTCGCTCCCTCGACCACCATCGACCTGCTGCCGACGAGGGCGTCGTCCTCGACGACGACGGGCTGCGCGTTCGGCGGCTCCAGGACACCTCCGATGCCCACGCCTCCGGAAAGGTGAACGCGCTTCCCGATCTGCGCACAGGAGCCGACCGTCGCCCAGGTGTCGACCATCGTGCCCTCGTCGACGTACCCCCCGATGTTCGTGAAGGACGGCATGAGCACGACCCCTGGGGCGATGTACGAGCCCCAGCGGGCGATGGCCCCAGGGACGACCCGGACGCCGTCGAGGCGTCGCTTCAGCGGCATCCGATCGTGATAGCGGAAGTCACCCACTGCTGACTCAGTGAGGTCGAGCACGCGGAACGACAGCAGGATCGCCCGCTTTGCCCGTTCGTCGACCACCACCTCGTCGGTCGTCTCGTCGATGAACGCCGCTCGCGCATACCCCGAGTCGAGGAGGTCCACCGCGGCGGTGACTGCCTTGCGTGCGGCCCGGTCGGCCGGCGTGAGCTCACCCCTGCGTTCCCAGAGAGCGTCGATCACAGAGTCGACGGGGCTGATGTACGGCGCCATGGTCGATGATCCTATGTTGATCACTCTCAGTATTCAGAATTCCACGAGTGGGGGGTCCCACCGGCGGGCCAGGACTGCTGCAAACTACTGAGAACTCCATGGCCGATCGTCGGGCGGTCATGCTTAACGCCGGAGGTGGGGATGTCAGCGCTGGGTACGGGCGGCCCGGGTTGATCGGTTGCACGCTCAGTGGGCGAGCTGATCGCGAGCGCAGTGGTGTGCCGTCCGACGCCCAAGAACGCGGAGTCGCTATCGGGTCGGGCGGATGACGCCGGACGCCCGGGGGCTGCACCGACGTACCGTTGCTTCGCTGGTCGGCAGCCAGATCGCGGGAGGCATCGGTGCATCGAGCGGCATCGCAGTGGCAGCCCTGGCTGCCGAGTCACTCGGCGGGGCTGAGCTGTCGGGCCTCGGCCAGACCGCTGCCGTGCTGGGCAGCGCGCTCGCAGCGGTGCCGCTGGCTCGGTTGATGTCGGTGCGTGGGCGCCGCCCCGGCCTCGCGGCGGGCTACCTGGTCGCCGCGACCGGAGCCGTCGTGTGCATCGTCGCCGGGCAACGCGGATTGTTCTGGCCCTTCCTCGTCGGCATGCTCCTCGTCGGTACGGCGACCGCGGCAAACCTTCAGGCCCGATACGCAGCCACGGATCTGGCGAGTGATCGGAACCGCGCACGCTCACTGTCGATCGTCGTCGGCGCGACCACTGTGGGCGTCATAGTCGGGCCGAATCTCATCGAGCCGGGCGCAACCCTGGCCGGCCGACTCGGCCTACCCGAGCTGTTCGGCCCTTACGTCTTCGCCCTCGGCGCGTATCTCATCGCGGCTGTCATCGTCACCGTTCGGCTGCGTCCCGATCCGCTGCTGACCGCCAGGGCGATTGCCGCTCCAGCAACAGCCGGGGCTGACGTTCCCCGCGGGCTCGCCCGGCCGCAGACAGCAGGGAGGCGCGGAGCGGCCACCGAGCCAGGCGCCAGATTTGGCGTCCTGCGGCTCATCGCGGCCACACCGGGCGCGCGTATCGGTGTGGTCGCCACGGCGGTGGCGCACAGCTCGATGGTGGCGGTCATGGCGATGACGCCGGTGCACCTCCTGCATGGAGGCGCGGCGCTGTCCGTGGTCGGGCTCGCGGTCAGCATGCACATCGCGGGAATGTACGCGCTGTCGCCGCTCTTCGGCTGGCTCGCCGACTCGATCGGCCGGGGATCCGTCATAGCCGCGGGCCAGCTCCTGATCATTGCCGCGACCGTGGTTACAGGCACGGCACCTGCCGACGGAGTCGGCCAGGTCTGCCTCGGGCTCACCTTGCTCGGCGTGGGCTGGTCGTGCTGCCTCGTCGGCGGCTCCACCCTGCTCTCCGAGTCCGTGGAGATCGGCGTACGCCCGGCCGTCCAGGGCGTGGCGGATCTCATCATGGGGTTGAGCGCGGCGGGTGCGTCAGCCCTGGCCGGGCTGGTGATCGGCGCCTGGGGCTACGGGGTCCTCAACGGTCTCGCCGGCGCCATGATGGCCATCCCACTGCTGATCGTGCTGCTTCGCGGCCGGGTCACCCTAACCGCCGAGTCAGCCACCTGAGCGGCGGTCAGCCCATCAGATGGCGCGAGCGGCATTCGCACGCTCGCCCGGGAGTCGCCGAGGCTGCCGGCAGGCGCATGCAGGTTCGATCCTGGACAAAGAAGGTCACCAAGTGGCGAGGCGAGCGACGGCCGCAGCGACTCGTTCATCGGTGGCGGTGATCGCGATCCTCACCCATTCGGCCCCGGCGGCGCCGTAGAAGTCGCCGGGTGCGACGAGAATCCCGATCTCGGCGAGGTCGGCGACCGTCTCCCAGCACGGTTGGCCGCGGGTGGCCCAGAGGTAAAGGCCGGCCTCGCTGCAGACGACGGTGAAGCCCGCCGCCTCGATGGCCGTGCGGAGTGCGGCGCGGCGTGCCGAGTAGACGGCGCGTTGCTCGAGAACGTGCTCGTCATCGGCGAGCGCAGCCGTCATCGCCGCTTGAACCGGTGCGGGCACCATGAGCCCGGTGTGCTTGCGCACCTCGAGGAACTCGCCGATCAGCTGCGGATCACCGGCCACGAAGCCGGCACGATATCCCGCCAGATTCGACCGTTTCGATAGTGAATGCACCGCGAGCAGGCCCTCGGTCGAGCCGTCGCTGACATCAGGATGCAGAACCGACACCGGTTCGGCGTCCCAGCCGAGCTCGATATAGCACTCGTCGCTTGCGACGACTGCGCGGTGCTCCCGCGCCCACTCGACGACCTTGCGCATGTGCTCGACCGGGAGTACCCGCCCGGTCGGGTTTGACGGCGAGTTGAGCCACACCAGCCGAACTCGTGTCCCGTCAGCGGAGCCGTCGGGATTCCGAGCCGGGTCTATGTCGCCGGGCAGGTCGTCAGCCGGCACCGGAACGGCGCCGGCCAGGCGAGCGCCGACGTCATAAGTCGGATAAGCCAGCTCGGGGAGGAGGACCTCGTCGCCTGGACCTAGTCCAAGCAGCGATGGAAGTGCGGCCACGAACTCCTTCGTCCCGATGAGCGGAAGCACATCTGCGGCGGTCACCGAAACCGAGAGCCGACGAGTCAGCCATTCACTGGCTGCGTTGCGGAGCGCCGCCGTTCCTTGCGTACGCGGATAGCCGGGCGCGTCGGCTGCGGCAACCAATGCGGACTGGACGACCGCCGGAGTCGGGTCCACCGGAGTACCGACCGACAGGTCCACGATGCCGTCCGGATGGGCAGCGGCTGCCACGGCGTAGGGCTCGAGAACGTCCCACGGAAAATCGGGCAGCGCCGCGCCAGGACGTGGCCGCCGGTCGACATTTGTCCCCGTGCTCACGTCGATCTGGATACCTCAGTTCGGCGGGTCGGATTCCAGGACACGCCCGGCAGGCCGAGCGTTCCGGATAGCGAACCAGCTCGTCCGGCGCAGACTGCTCAGAACGGCGTCATACGATCGACGCCGGCGAGACGAGCTCACGATGCCCCGGTTTCCTGCGGCGGAAGGGCTGCGATGAGCGCGTGATCCTTTTCGATCAGACCGAGCTTGGACGCACCACCCGGCGAGCCTAGGTCGTCGAAGAACTCGACGTTCGCCTTGTAGTAATCCTTCCACTGCTCCGGAGTGTCGTCCTCGTAGAAGATCGCTTCGACCGGACAGACAGGTTCACAGGCACCGCAGTCGACACACTCGTCTGGGTGGATGTAGAGCATGCGTTCGCCCTCATAGATGCAGTCGACTGGGCATTCCTCGATGCATGCCTTGTCTTTCAGGTCGACGCAGGGCTGCGCGATGACGTACGTCACGTCGGTTCCTCCCTTGCGCGGCGTCCCACGGCGGCCCCCCGGGCCACCCGGCTTGCCCCGCCGGCGACACTCGCCGCTGACGGCACACCGGCAGGATGGCAGGAGCGTCCCGGTAGGGCTGACCCCTAGTATCGCGGGCATCCTGGTGGTCCGTGCAACTCGGGGTCTCGCAGAAACGCCGAGGTTGTCCCCAACTTCACATGCCCGCTGTTTGGGGGTTCGTGCAGTGAGTTTCGTACCCGCGTACATTGTCTCAATCACGCCGGCAGACGCCGGGCGGCGAGTGTCCGTACGCTCACGCACTGATGACGCGATGCTCACCGATGTTGTCGGTGATCTGCTCGAATGGACCGATGGCGTACTGCGCATCCAGCGCCGGAACGGCTCGATAGCAGAAGTTGCCGAAGATCGGCTGGTAGCCGGGAAGGTCGTGCCGGCGCCGCCGGCCCGGCCGGCGCCAGCCTCCGCCCACCTGGCGATCGACCAGCTCGAGCTTGAGGAGATCGCCTCGCGTGGGTGGCTTGGGCTCCAGTCCCGCTGGCTGGGCCGGTGGCTGCTGCGGGCAAGCGAGGGCTTCACCGGCCGCGGCAACTCGGTCCTCCCGCTGGGAGATCCCGGGCGGCCGCTGGATGACGCCCTGGCCGAGGTCACACAGTGGTACGGAGAACGCGGACTGCCCGGGCGCTTCCAGATGCCACTCCCGGTGATGTTCCTGCTGGACGAGGGATTGGCCGCGCGGGGCTGGCGGGCGTACGACCTCACCCATGTCATGACCGGATCGGCCTCCGATCTGCGCGAGCTGGTTCCGGCCAGGAACGACCTCCCCCCGGTCGAGTACTCCGACTCGGTCAGCGATGACTGGATGACCCTCTACCACTACCGGGGGCGAGAGCTACCCCCGATCGCCCGCAGGGTGCTCGGCGCCGCCGATCACCCCGTCTTCGCCTCCGTCCGCGACGGTGGCCGAGTGATCGCGATCGTCCGTGGCGCCCTAGCCGGCGGCTGGCTGGGCGTGACCGCGCTGGAGGTCCTCCCGTCGGCGCGAAGGCGCGGTCTGGGATCACACGTCATGCGTGGCCTCGCCGAATGGGCCGCCCACCACGGCGCCCGTTCGATCTATCTCCAAGTAGACACGGCGAATGAGGTCGCGGTCCGCTTCTACGACCGGCTTGGCTTCTACCGCCACCATCAGTACCAATACCGCCTGGCACCGGGTCACTGATTCGCGCCTCCGGCCACCGTCAAAGGACCTCGGACACGGAACACTAGGGTGGATGCCGTGTTGCGGCTGTACGACACTAGATCCCGGCAGATCGAGGAGATCGTCCCCGCGACTGCGGGCTTGCTGACGATGTATTGCTGCGGCCCGACTGTCTACCGCGATGCTCACGTTGGCAATCTGCGGACTTTCCTGCTCGGCGACCTGATCCGGCGGATCGCGGAGGCACAAGGGTGGCGCGTCCAGGTCGTTCAGAACATCACTGATGTCGGGCATCTCGAGGACGACGCGGCGCTGGACGCAATCGGCGAAGACAAGATGCTCGCCGAGGCGAGGCGGACCGGCAAGAGCGCACTGGAGATCGCGCGGCATTACGAGGACACGTTTCATCAGGATCTGGCGGATCTGAACATCCGGCCGGCCGACCTCTATCCGCGAGCGTCCGAGTCGATCAACCTGATGCTGGAGCTGGTTGCCCGGCTCGTCGACTCGGGCCATGCGTACGTGGCCGACAACGGATCGGTTTTCTTCGCCGCGAGATCGTTCGCGTCCTACGGCGAGATCTCGGGAAACCGTCTGGATGAATTGCGGCCGGGCCATCGCTTCGAGGGAACCGTCGACGAGCACAAGCGCTTCCACGCGGACTGGGCATTGTGGAAGGCCGCTGATCCGGCGCGACGTGAGCTCGTGTGGGACTCGCCGTGGGGGTCCGGCTTTCCCGGATGGCACATCGAGTGCTCGGCGATGCTGCTGCGATACCTCGGGGAGACCGTCGACGTCCACGTCGGCGGGATCGACCTGCGGTTCCCGCACCACGAGGACGAACGTGCACAGTCCAACGCCGCAGTCAGCCACGACGTGGTGCGCCACTGGGTCCACGGTGAGCACCTGCTCTTCGAGGGACGCAAGATGGCCAAGTCGAGCGGCAACGTCGTCCTCCTCACCGATGTCGCAGGGCGCGGCTACGACCCGCTTGCGGTGCGGATGGCCTTTCTCGAGCAGCGCTATCGCCAGCAGATGAATCTCACCTGGGCCGGCATCGCGGCAGCCGACCGGACACTCAACCGGTGGCGGCAACGGGTGGCCGACTGGGCGGAGTCGCCAAGCGCGCCGATGGCGCCCGGTTACGGGCGCTCGGTGTATGAGGCGTTCGCAGACGATCTCGACACCGCAACCGCACTGCAGACACTGCGCCGGATAGAGAGGGACCCGGAGCTCGCGCCAGGAGCGAAGTTCGAGCTGTTCGCACACCTGGACCGCCTGTTCGGATTGGATCTCGCCCGCGACGTGGGGAAGCCAAGAGGACCCGGTGTGCTATCGGCCGAGATCAGCACGCTGCTCGAGGCCAGAGCCGCCGCGCGGGCGGCCAAGGACTGGGGCCAATCGGACCGGTTGCGGGACGAGCTCGCCACCCGCGGCGTGACAGTCGTCGACACCCCAGAAGGCCAGCGAGTCAGCTAGCGCCGTGCCTCCATCCCACCGACATGAAGGGCACCTTCACCCGATCAGGTGGGGTGAAGGTGCCCTTCATGTCGGTGGGGTTGGAGCCGAGGGTTCCCTGTCGCGCTGTCAGGGACGGATCTCTTCCTTACAGGTGATCTCGTCGGCCGGACGGTAGTGGGTGTTGAACTGTTCCCGCCTGACCTCGTGGCCGTTCTGGCTGAACACCCGCCACGTGGTGACGTCGAAGCCACGCATGCCCTCCTGGGGAACGCAGCGGTCTCTCTTCACCTTGTCGTACGGCTTGACGTTGCGCTCCGGACCCTCGATGCGGCTGATGCTGTACTTCTTCGTGCCCCAGAAGGTCACCGTCACTGATGTCTTCGTCGACGATGCGGTGACGAAGACTCCGTGCCCGGAGTCGTTGAGGAAGCGCAGGTCCTTGGATCCCCAGAAGACCGTTGCCTCGGTGCCCTTCGGGTAGCGCGGGATCCAGAAGCTGTGCGGATGATGCTCGATGTCGCGCAGCCCGCCATAGAAGATCGCGTTGAATGTCGTGGTCGCGACCGCGGACACACCGCCGCCGAGATCCTTGTCGAAGCTGCCGCCGCCACCGATGATGATGCCCGGCACGAATCCGCGGGCCTCGGTGCGCTCGCCGATGCGCTGGTTGAAGCTGAATTCCTGGTTGGGCAGGACGAGCGCGCCGTTCAGGTAGCGCGAGGCCTTGCTGATGTTGTGGGCCCGGTAGGCGGCATAGGGGAAGTTGGTCGTCCAGGACGAGATCTTCTCCGTGACGCCGAGCCGTCGCGCTTCCTCGGTGGTGATGTCGGGATCGGATCGCTTGAGTGTGACCGTGGCGACCCGGTCGGTTGACTTGGGCAGCGCCGCCACCATCGCGGAGGCGAGCTCGGCCGGCGCCACTCCCTTGCCCGCGACGGCGGGCACCACGTTGGGCTTGCCACCCACGATGCGGAACGATGCGTCCTGCGCCTTCTCCTCGAATGCAGCGAGCCTGCTTGCGAGGGCGTCACGAAGCCCGGCTCCATCGATGACGAGCGTCAACTTGCCCTTCACCGGCCTGGTCGAGAGGTATGGCGTAAAGGTCCTGACCGGGACATCCAACGGGTGACCATCCACCTGCAGCGTCACCGAGGAGTCCACCGCGGGCCTGCCGAGCTCCTCCATCGCCCGCTGTACCTCGGCCGCGTCGACGGTTGGCGGAGCGACGTTGACCGGCACCTCTGCCCTGCTCGCTCCGCCGCCGTACGCGGCTTCGAGGACCGTAGGCGTGCCAGCGGCATCCAGCGCGCGCCCGGGCTTCGGCTCGACCGGCCGCGCAGTGCCGTCGCTGAAGTCGATCGCACCCTCGGACGGCTTCTGGAGAACCCACTTAGCGATCCGCGCGACGGTCTTCTGCATGCCGTCGCCAGTGGTGGTCACGACGGGATCGACCGATCTGTCGGTTGTCAGGCTCCTGATGATTGCGATCGGGTTGAGGCTGGATTTGCCGGCCGCCGACACGGTGGCCGCGTAGTCGACCGACAGACCGGCGTCGGCCGTCTTGATACCTGTCTGCTTGTCCGCGGCTGTCACCTGAATGCGCGCAGGGAGTCGGGCCGGCAGCTCGGCACGTAGTGTCTCGACCGCCTCGGTCCTCGACATGCCACCGATGTCGACTCCGAGAACGGTCGTGCCCCGCGGGACACCACTGCCCGCCGTGACGGCCGCGATGATGTAGGCGAGCAGAAAGATGGCGAGGCCGGCGAGCAGAAAGATCCAGACCAGCGGGCGGTTCGGAGAGTCTGCAGACGGCGGCGGCTGCTGAGGCTCGTCCCCGACCGCGGGGATGATCGACGTGTCGGCCTGGGCCATCTCAGCTCACTCGGAATGCAAAGGACGCTTAGGAAGGGCGTGCCGGCCCGCGCTGCTCAACGAACATCCCTCACAACGCGATCCAAAGATCGGACCGACCGCCCTGATTCGCCGCCGGTCGACCTCTGGGCACCTCATTCGCGCCCGTAGCAGCAGGCAAGTGGTGCTCTCGCGGAAAGGAATCGTTCAGCGGCCCGGTAGACGCGCCGATCCGCCATGGTAAGTGACGCCAGGGACAGAGTGTTAGGTTGCGTCGCCCAAGACGTGATACTTCCCCTGAAAATAGACAAGCGGTCGATCATCCGGCCGCGGCACCGCGACCGATAGGACCTCGCCGACCACGATGTCGTGGTCACCCCCGTCATAAACCCCGATCGTCCCGCACTCGATGGTGGCGAGTGCGTCGGCGAGGAGTGCGGCGCCGCTCTCTTCGCCCCTCGTGAAGGGAAAGCCGGAGAGTTGCCCCGCCAGCGGCCGGCCCCTCGTGGCGAACCAGTTCGACGCCTCGATCGCGTTCTCGCCGAGCACGGACACCGCCCAGCGGCCGCTCTCGAGGACTGCCTCGTGAAATCTTGCGACCTTCTCGACACAGACGAGTACTAGGAACGGATCAAGGGAGACCGAGGTAAACGCGTTCGCGGTCATCGCGTGATCGACACCGTCCGAAGACCTGGCGGTCACCACGGTGATCCCGGAGACGAAGCGGCCAAGCGCGTCGCGGAACGCGTCGATATGGACCGAGCGTGCGTTGGCCGCCCCGGCCATCCCGGAGCCGGCAGCGCCCTGCTGCGCTGATTCACGCTCGAAGTCTGTCACTTAGGCTTACCTTACCTCGCTGATCCCGAGTGGATCGAGATGCGACCAAGCCGAGGTTTGACCTCCTGTCCGGGGGAGACGCCTCGCCGCGCTTCAGCGCCGCGGCCTTGCCAGCGGCGGGGGCACTGTCGCAAGTGCTGCCGCGGCCAAAGTCGGCAACGCGAGGAACAGATAAGCACCGGGTCCATTCCCGGACAGCACCGCATCTCCCTCTGGCCGGGTGATCGTGAACGGCAAGATGGCGAGAAACCAGGCGGAGGCGGGGACGATCACGCCCGCCCGCGAGCCGGTGACCGATCTGCCAAGGGCGAAGAGTCCCACAGCACCGGCGACCGCGACGGCCACGCCGTACCGGACCGGAATCGGCCCCGCTGTGCTCCTGAGCGCCTGGACGAAGACGCCGAAGATCCCGGCGGCAAGACCACCGAGTGCAAGGGCTGCATAGATTGCGATCACCCGTAGCCTCGCCCACACGGCGGCCACCCTACCGATCGCTGCCTGGCCAACTCGGCGTCCCGCAAACGGAGGCATTGGGCGTACACGCCTCCAGGAGCCTCAGTGAGGGGAACGCTTGCGCGAACCGGCGACGCATGAGGGGCACCTTCACCCGGGCCTACGGTGTGAAGGTGCCCCTCATGTCAATCCCCTACGCCGGCGAAGAGGTCTGCCTCCCGCCCACGATCACCACCACTGGGACCGCGCGTGCCGTAAGCAAGCCGATACTGCTCGTGCGCCATGACCTCGCTACCGAGATTGTTCGACAAAGCGAAGAACGGCCCATCGACCTTGATCTGTGTCGCGTGCGCGCGCAGCGCCGCCACCTTGGCCTCCGCATA
Source organism: Actinomycetes bacterium (assembly GCA_036001885.1). Lineage (GTDB taxonomy): Bacteria > Actinomycetota > Actinomycetes > JAKEEW01 > JAKEEW01 > DASYTV01. Next base: position 10,721 of record DASYTV010000279.1, on the reverse strand, counting down.
GTCCCTACCGTCGATCTCGGTCGTGACTAGATCATCTGCTACCGCGTACGGAATGTCGCCGTCCGGGTCGATGCCCTCAAAGGTGGTCGTGTCCCCGGCCTCCCTGAGTGCCAGAATCGCCTGCCGGATACTCGAGTCGGCTATTGCGTTCCAGTAGACCTTGACGACCTGCCACGCCTCGCCGAGATCCCGCCGGAAATCCGGCCTCGCAGCAAGCTCGAAAGCGCGCATCGCCACCCGATGCGCCTGGATGTGGTCCGGGTGCCCGTAGCCGCCGTTCTCGTCATAGGTGACCAGGACCTGCGGCCGGACCTCACGAATCGTCTGGACGAGGTCGACCGCCGCCTCGTCGACCGGGGCTTGCCAGAAGCAGTCCGGCCGTTCGTTCGCCGGCTCGCCCATCATCCCCGAATCGCGGTAGCGGCCTGCTCCGCCGAGGAAGCGGTGGTCGGCGACGCCGAGAGCCTCCATCGCGGCCGCGAGCTCGCCGATGCGATATTCGCCCAGCCGGTCATCCTTGTCAGCCGCAAGGTGGGCGAGCTCGTCGACCAGGACCTCGCCCTCCTCGCCGAGCGTGCAGGTGACCAGCGCGACATGGGCACCCGCCGCGGCGTACTTCGCCATCGTCGCGCCATTGTTGATCGATTCGTCGTCCGGATGCGCGTGGACGAGGAGCAACCTGCGGTCCGCGTCGACCATTTTCCCGACACTACCGGGCCGCATGGGGGATCCGGCTGCCGTGGTCCAAGAGTCCAGTGTGGCGCGCGCGACCCCGTAAGCCGTCAAGCCGAGGCAGAGATCGGTCAGTTGTCCGATGTCCTGTCGGGCCTTACGTGCTGGAAAGATGTTGGGAATGAGTCAGGCTGAATCATTCCCGCGGCAGGCCGCCCGCACCCAGAAGTTCACCCTTGGCGCTCCGCGTGCGTTCACCATCGCGCCCGACGGAAGCCGGGTGGCCTTCCTCCGATCGCGCGCCGGAGACGACCGTACGACGTGCCTCTGGGTGCTGGACCTCGACGCGGAGGTAACGGCGGAGCGGCTGGTGGCCGACCCGAATGTCCTGCTCTCGGGTGGGGATGAGGAGCTGTCTGCGGAGGAGCGAGCTCGCCGAGAGCGAACCAGAACCGGGGCGGCAGGGATCGTGCAGTACGCCACAGACAAAACTGTCGCGACGGCCGCATTCGCGCTGTCGAGCCGGCTTTTCGTCACCGATCTCGCGGCGGGCAGGACGCGGGAGCTGCCGGCGGTGACGCCGGCTATCGATCCACGCCCCGATCCCACCGGCACCCGCGTGGCGTACGTCTGCGCCGGCACGTTGCGGATCGCCGAGATCGACGGTTCAGCCGATCGTCCACTCGCCGAACCGGACGGGCCGGCAATCACGTGGGGTCTCGCCGAGTTCGTTGCGCAGGAGGAGATGGACCGCACCCGCGGATATTGGTGGGCACCCGACGGCCAGCGGCTCCTGGTGGCCCGGGTCGACGAAGCCCCCGTGCAGCGCTGGTACATCGCCGATCCTGCGAACCCGGGCCGTGAGCCTGCCGAGGTCGCATATCCGGCCGCCGGCACACCTAATGCGGTCGTCTCCTTGGCGCTGGTAGACCTCGACGGATCCCGACAGGACGTTCGGTGGGACGACGGCAGCTATCCCTACCTCGTGGCGGCACAGTGGTCCGCAAGCGGTCCGCCGCTGCTCCTGGTCATGTCGCGCGACCAGCGGCACAGCCAGATCCTCATGGTCGATGTGGACAGTGGGCTGACGACGACCCTGGACTCAGCCGGAGACGCGCGGTGGCTGGAGGTGGTCCCCGGCGTGCCTGACTGGACCGGGGACGGCCGGCTCGTGACCACGCGTGACAGTGACGACGAGCGGCGGCTGGTCGTGGACGGCGAGCCGATCACTACCGGGCTCCAGGTACGCGCGGTGCTTGACGTCGCCGAGGACAGTGTCCTCTTCGTCGCCTCGGCGGCCGAGCCGACCCAGGTCGATGTCTACCGGGCCGAGCTCAACGGCGAGCCCGTCGTCGAACGGGTGTCCGAGGGCGCCGGCGTCCACGCTGCTGCGCGCGGTGGCCCGGTGACCGTGCTGTCCAGCGCCAGCTTGGAGTGGTTCGGTGCTCGCGTGCGCGTTCTCCTCGATGGCAAGGGGGAGGTGGCGGACATCCAATCTCATGCTGAGACACCTTCGCTCACGCCGTCGGTGGCGATCCGGGCCGTCGGGGCGCGTGCGCTGCGCACCGCCCTTCTTTTCCCCACCGGACACCAGCGGGGAACGAGAAAGCTTCCGGTGCTCGTAGCGCCCTATGCCGGCCCCCACCACCAAGAGGTCGTGTACAGCCGCAACGCCTACTTGACCGACCAGTGGCTCGCCGACCAAGGCTTTGCCATCGTCATCGCCGACGGCCGCGGTACGCCGGGCCGTGGACCCGCCTGGGATCGTGAGATCGCCTTCAACGTCGCGGATCCGGTCCTCGAGGATCAGGTCGACGCGCTGCTGGGCGTCGCCGCAGACGAGCCCGACGTCGACCTCGCCCGAGTCGGCATCCTCGGCTGGTCCTTCGGTGGCTACCTGGCTGCGCTCGCGGTTCTGCGCAGGCCGGATATCTTTCACGCCGCGGTCGCCGGCGCGCCGGTGACCGACTGGAGCCTGTACGACACCTTCTACACCGAGCGCTACCTCGGCACGCCGGACGCGCAGCCGGAGGCATACAAACGCACCTCGATCGTCGACGACGCTCCCCGCCTGGAGCGCCCACTCATGATCATCCACGGTCTGGCCGACGACAACGTCGTCGCTGCGCACACGCTGCGCTTCTCCTCCGCGCTGCTCGCGGCCGGCCGACCGCACACCGTGCTGCCGCTATCGGGGGTGACGCACATGACGCCGCAGGAGGTGGTCGCGGAGAACCTGCTGCTGCTCCAAGTACGTTTCCTCAAGGAGGCTCTGGGAGTGGTTTAGCCTCGCCCTCGTGGAGTGGCTAAATGACCTTCTTCTGCTCAGGGAAGTGGCAGGCAACCTCGTGGCCGGGCGCCTTGAACTCGAGCGGTGGAACGACCTCTCTGCAGATCTCCTGCGCCTTCCAGCACCGGGTGTGGAAGACACACCCGGACGGCGGATTGACCGGACTCGGCAGGTCGCCCTTGAGCAGGATCCGTTCCCGCTTTTGCTCCTTGATCGGGTCCGGCACCGGCACGGCCGACATCAGCGCATGGGTGTAGGGATGCAGCGGGTCCTTGTACAGCGTATCCCGATCCACCTGCTCCATGATCTTGCCGAGATACATGACGGCGATCCGGTCGGAGATGTGCCGGACCACCGACAGGTCGTGCGCGATGAAGACGTAGGCCAGGTTGAACTCGTTCTGGATGTCCTCGAGCAGGTTGATGACCTGGGCCTGGATCGATACGTCGAGCGCTGAGACGGGTTCGTCGCAGACGATGAGCTTGGGGCGCAGCGCGACCGCCCTGGCGATGCCGATGCGCTGCCGCTGGCCACCAGAGAACTCATGCGGGTAACGGTTGTAGTGCTCGGGGTTCAGGCCAACCCGCTCCATCAGGTCCTGGACCTCGCGCTTGACGCCGCGCTGGGTCTTGACCCCTTGGATGCGGAACGGCGCACCGACGATGGTGCCGATCGTGTGCCGTGGATTCAGCGACGAGTACGGGTCCTGGAAGATGATCTGCATATCCCGGCGATAAGGGCGCATGTCACTCCACGACAGCGCGCTGATGTTGCGCCCCTCGAATTCGATCGTGCCCGCGGTGGGGTCGAGCAGCTTGACGACTACGCGGCCGGTGGTCGACTTCCCACAGCCGGACTCACCAACCAGCCCGAGCGTCTCGCCAGGCTTGACATGGAAAGAGACACCGTCGACGGCCTTCACCGCACCGATCTTGCGCTGGAAAAGGATGCCACGGGTGATCGGAAAGTGCTTCTTGACGTTCGTCACCCTCAGCAGCGCATCACCGCCGCCGGTCTCCGGCGCCTGGCCGAGCTCGGCGGTTGGGCTGGTGGTGGTCAAGGTCTCCTCCTCGGGTGACGAGGACGTTGTGCGAATGTACTGCGTCTCGCGCTGGTCAGAGCTTTGGTTTGATCGCCTCTTCCCACACGGTGCGGCGTTCCTCTGGAGTGATGTGGCACCGCACGCTGTGCCCGTCTTGGGTGGAGAGGAGCTCAGGTACTTCGGTACGGCAGCGATCGCCCTCCACATGACCCTTGAAGGCACACCGTGGGTGGAAGGCGCAACCGCTTGGAACATTAATCAGCGACGGCGGCTGGCCGGAGATCGGTAGCAATCGACTCTGGCGCTCCCGGTCCAGCCGCGGCACCGAGCCGAGCAGCCCCCAGGCGTAGGGCATCTCAGGGCGGTAGAAGACGTCCTGCGCGGTGCCGCGCTCCACGCACTTGCCGGCGTACATCACGACAACGTCGTCGCACGTTTCGGCGACGACACCCAGGTCGTGGGTGATGATGATGATCGCCGTGTGGAACTCCCCCTGCAGATCCTTCATGAGCTCGAGGATTTGCGCTTGGACGGTGACGTCGAGGGCGGTCGTCGGCTCGTCGGCGATGATGAGCTCCGGCGTGTTAACGAGCGCCATCGCGATCATCGCACGCTGCCGCATACCGCCGGAGAACTGGTGCGGGTAGTCGTCGACACGGCTCTTCGGATTGGGGATGCCAACCCGATCGAGCATGTCGATCGCGAGGCGCCTCGCCTCGGCCTTCGAGGCGTTGTGATGGTGCTCGCGATAAGCCTCGACGATCTGCTCGCCGATCTTGTAGAAGGGGTGCAGCGACGAAAGCGGGTCCTGGAAGACCATCGCCATCTTGGCGCCGCGCAAGGCGCGGATCTCGTCCTCGCGCATGGCCACAAGCTCTTGGCCGTCCAGCCAGATCTCTCCGGATACCCTGGCGCGGCTTCCCTTGTGGATGCCGAGGATCGCCAGGCTGGTCACCGACTTGCCGGAGCCGGACTCGCCGACGATGCCAAGCGTCTCGTCCTTGCCGACCTTGAAGGACAGGCCATCGACGGCCTTCACCAAGCCGTCCTCGGTCGGGAAGTGAACCTTGAGATCCCGAACCTCGAGGAACGCCTCAGGCGGCTCGACGAGACTCGATTCGTCGATCACCTCAATGGCAGCGCTCATCGATGAAGCCCTTTCAAAGCTAGGGAGGGAAACCCCGTGAGACCCCTCACTGGAGTCTCACCCTGGGGTCGACAACGCTGTAGAGGACATCGACGACGATGTTGGCGACCACGATGAAGAACGCCGCGAAGATCGTCGTCCCCATGATGACCGGTAGGTCTCGACTCGAGATGGCGTCGAAGGAAAGCCGGCCGATGCCCGGGATGTTGAACACCGTCTCGGTGATGATCGCACCGCCGAGAAGCAGACCCAGGTCCAGGCCGAAGATGGTGACGATCGGCGTGATGGCCGCCCGCATCCCATGTCTGACGACGACCCTGCGCCGCGACAAGCCCTTCGCCCGGGCCGTCCTGATGTAGTCCTCCCCCATCGTCTCCAGCATGCTGGCCCGCATCAGCCGTGCATACGCGGCGGCGAAGATCGTGACCAGCGCCACCCAGGGCAAGATCAGATTCGTGAACCATTCCGCCGGATTCTGCGTGAATGGCACGTAGTGCACGTTGGGGATCCACTGCAACTTGTAACTGAAGATCAGCAGCAGCATGTTGCCGGTAAAGAAGATGGGCAGCGACACCCCGGCCAGCGCGATGCCCATGCTGGCCCTATCGAGCAGACTGCCCCGCTTGACGGCAGAAAGCACCCCTACACCGGTCCCGAAGATCAACCACAGGATGGCCGCCCCACCGGCCAGGGAGAGCGTGACCGGGAACTTCTCCCAGATCAGAGTCGACACGTTGTTGTGCCGCAGGAAGGAATAACCGAGGCATGGCGCCGGGCACTCGACCGTCGTGTTCCCGCTCGAGTACTCACGACCGGTGAAGACCCCCTTCATGTACAGCAAATACTGCGTGGTGATCGGCTTATCGAAGCCGAGCTTCTCCCGGATCGCCTGCACCTGCGCCGGCGACGGATGCCTGCCGGCATAGAGGTAGGCGTAGTCGGCGCCGGTCAGCACCGGCACCCACATGAAGACTGCGAAGGTGAGGATGCTCACAACGATGAGGACGAGCAGCGCCCCCAACCCCCTGCGGATAACGTAGCGACCCATCTATGTCGGCCCGGTGTGGCCGACGAGGATCCCCGCCGGCCACACCGTTCCTTTCACCTTCTTTCGGTGAGCATGTCCTTCTCTATCTAGTTTCTACCCCGGATCACGCGCCGTCGGTCGTCCCGATGTTCACCCAGTCGTACAGACCGAAGAAGTTGGTCGAGTAGACGTTGGTGAGCCGCGCGTTGCGCCAGTAGACACTCTTCGTCCACATGACCGGGACGTAGACCGCGTCACTCATGATCTGGTCGTCGACCTGCCGACCGATGGAGTCCCACTGGTCCTTTGGAGCTGTCAGCGCCTGGTCGAGGAGCTGGTTGACCTTCGGGTCGTTCAGGTTGACGTAGTTGCTGTCCGCAGCAGGCGACGGCAGGTTGGCCTTGCCGTGCGCGATCGAGTACCAGAACCCGTTGGTGGTCGGGAAGTCCGCACCCCAGCCAGCGTCCATGATGCCGAGCTTGTTGTTCTTGACGCTGTCCGTGGTACCGATGTACTGCGAGTAGTAGGTGTCGGCCTCGCCGGCCTTCAGCGTGACCTTGATGCCCGCCTTGGCGAGCGCCTCCTGTACGGCCGCCGACCGCGCCGGGCCGGTGCCCTGGTTGACGTAGGCCATGTTGGTGCTGAAGCCGTTGGGCTGCCCGCACTGGTTCAGCTCGTCCTTGGCCTTGGTGACGTCACCGGTGAAGTCGGCGCCGTTCGGGTACATGTTGGCCTTTTCGTCGTGGCCGGGCAGACCCGCGGGGGTACCGCTGGGTGCAATCGCCCCGGTGACGGCGCCACCGTAGGCCAGCCGCCAGGCTTCCTTGTTGATCGCGTAGAACACGGCGCGACGGCAGTGCACGTTGTCCAGCGGCTTGACGTCCGGCGAGACACCGAGGTACCGAAGCGAGCCGTCGATCGGGTTGTCGACGTACTTCTTCAGGTTCGGGTCGGCCAGCGCCTCGTTCTGGAACGTCGGCTGCAGGTCCGCGTCCACCCGGGCGTCCAGCGTGCCGGCCTTCAGCCGCGCGTCCAGGTCGTCCAGGTTGGTGATGTAGTCGATCGTGATCTTGTCAAGCAGCGGCTTGCGGATCTGATCGGTCGCCTGGTCCCAGTTGGTGTTGCGCTCGAACGTGATGCCCGTGTCCGCGTCGTACTGGGTGATCTTGAACGGGCCGGACGACACCGGGTGCTGGGTGTAGTTCTCGCCGTCGTCCTTGGCCTGCGGGATCGGCGAAGACGGGCCCATCGCCATCAGGTAGTCGAACGACGCGTACGGCCCACTCAGGTGGAAGGTGATCGTCTTGTCGTCCGGGGTCTCCATCGACGGCTGACCGTCGACCTTTGGCTCACCCGACTTGTCCTTGTAGGGACCCTTGTAGGTCGTGGTGCTGCCGTCCGTGCACGTGTCGAGTAGGCAGAGGAAGTAGCCGGTCGGACCGCCGCTGATCACGTCGGTCGCGTAGCCACGCTCGATCGCGTACTTAATGTCCTTGCTGGTGATCGGCGAGCCGTCGTCGTACTTGAGGCCGTCGCGCAGCGTGTACTTCCAGGTTTTGAAGTCGGCGCTCGCCTCACCGGGCGCGGTGGCCAGGTCAGGTACGACAGTCGCCGCCTTCGTCGGGTCCGGCGCGAAGCCCATCAGCGTCCGCGCATAGAGCCGCTGCAGGTTCCAGACAAAGCCGTAATAGGCCCGGGCCGGGTCCCACGAGTCGGCGTCCGAACCGGCACCCAACTTGAGGGTGCCGCCGGGCTTCGTATTTGGGTTGATGATCGTGGTAGTAGAGATGTTGAAAGCCGGTGCGGCGCCAGCGCTGGTTCCGCCACCGCTGTCATCATCTCCTCCACCACACGCGGCCAGGACCAGCGCGCCGGCAGCAGCGACGGCGGCAAGCCTGGCCGAACGACGGAGGTTCGACATCGGGTTAGTCCACCTTCTCCTCGGGGTGGGTTCCGGGTCGCCGGTCGGCGCCCGGTCTCGGCTTCGGCCGAGACGTTTGGGTGGGACGGGGCAGGTCGTCAACGACTCGACTTGGGGTCGATAGCGTCGCGCAGCCCGTCTCCGAACAAGTTGACGGAAAGCACAGCTATGAAGATCAACAGTCCAGGGGCGATCATGTAGAGCGGATCGAGCCTGGAGATACCGGACGCGGCGGAGATCATCTGGCCGAGCGAGGCCGTCGGCGGTGCGATGCCAACGCCGAGGTAGGACAAGCCCGCCTCGGTGAGGATGTTCGTTGGGAAGAGCAGGGTCGCATAAACAAGGATCGGCGCGACCAGGTTAGGCAGCAGTTCCTTGAAGAGGACGCGAGAACTCCGTGCGCCGAGGCTGCGGGCAGCCTCGACGAACTCCCGTTCTCGCAGGGAGATCACCTGCCCGCGCATGATCCGTCCCGGGTACGCCCAGCCGAAGACACCGATAACGAAGATCATTCCAGCGACGCTGAGCGAATTGCCGGAGAATGGGCCGATGCTGTCCACCTGGCGGATGATCACTAGCAGCGCGATCGAGAATAGGATGATCGGGAAGGCCAGGGTGATGTCCATCACCCGGGACAGGAACGTGTCAATCCAACCGCGGAAGTAGCCAGCGGCAATGCCGCCGAGCACGCCGAGACCGACGGCGAGGACCGTGGCGGCCCCGGCGATGAACAGCGAGACCTGCAGACCGACGATCAAGCGATCCATGATGTCGCGGCCATTCAGCGGCTCGACACCCAGCGGGTGCGCAAAGCTCGCGCCACCCAGGGGGCCGTTCGGCATCGAGTTCTCAGGATTTAGCGCGTCGGTATTGCTCTCGTTCGGATGAATCCAACCGAAGTGCTGCAGTGGCCATGCCGCGAAAGCGACCAGGACCAGGATCAGTGCCACGATCCCGCCGGCCATCGCGACGCGGTCCTTGCGGAGCCTTGCCCAGGCGATCTGGCCAAGCGAACGCCCCTCGATTCGCCGCTCGTCCCCTGGGGCGACGACGTCGACGGCCTCCTCGAGGGTGCCGGGACTGACAGTCATGCGCTCATAGTCCCTTCCGGACGTCACGTGCCGCGGCACGACGTCTTGTGGACGTATGTACCGGGCACCCGGACGCTACGTTGCAGGCCGGGACCCTGCATATGTCGCGTACTCGGTTGTCGTTGATTTGTGACCGACTGGTTGCGTTTGTGTATTCAGCTGTAATCCCGGATCGCGGTGGCCGCGACGCCTTCTACCAGCGAGCTTTACCTCTGCTTTGCACGTGCTTTGACAGTTCTTGAATTCCGACCACTCACCCGCGTCGAGAGAATCGCCGTTGCAACATGTCGGTTATGTCCGCGTGGCCGGTGGAGTTATCCACCGGCCACGCACGGCCTCGCCGCCTCCGTCGTTTCGGCGAAGCCGCCTTCCCGAGGAGAGAAGTTGTGCCCACCGATCTCGTGAGATCGGCTGTCCGCGACGTTTCGCGCCGAGCGGTGCAAACCCCGCGGGGGTTGGTTTACGTACCGTCGCTGACGCCCATGTTCACCCAGTCGTACAGACCGAAGAAGTTGGTCGAGTAGACATTGGTGAGCCGCGGGTTACGCCAGTAGACGCTCTTGGTCCACATCAGCGGGACATAGACCGCGTCAGCCATGATCGCGTCGTCGACCTGGCGACCGATGCTGTTCCACTCGCTTTGCGGAGCACTGTTCGACTGGTTCAGGAGCTGGTTGACCTTCGCGTCGTTCAGGTTCACGTAGTTGCTGTCGGACGAAGGCAGATTTGCCTTGCCGGCCGCGATCGAGTACCAGAACCCAACGGTGGTCGGGAAGTCCGCACCCCAGCCCGCGTCCATGAGCCCCAGCTTGTTGTTCTTCACGCTCGCCGGGGAACCGATGAACTGCGAGTAGTAGGTGTCGGCCTCGCCCGCCTTGGGCGTGACCTTGATGCCCGCCCGCGCGAGCGCCTCCTGTACGGCCGCCGCACGTGCTGCACCGGTGCCCTGGTTGACGAAGGCCATGTTGGTGCTGAACCCGTTCGGCTGCCCGCATTGCGACAGCTCGGCCTTGGCCTTGCTCACGTCACCGGTGAAGTCGGCACCGTTCGGGTAGGGGTTGACCTTGGCGTCGTGGCCGGGAAGACCGGCGGGCGTCAAGTTGGGTGCGATGTCGCCGGTGATGGCGCCACCGTAGGCCAGCCGCCAGGCCTCCTTGTTGATGGCGTAGAACACGGCCATGCGGCAGTGCACGTTGTCCAGCGGCTTGACGTCCGGCGAGACACCGAGGGACCGAAGCGATCCGTCGACCGGGTTGTCGATGTTCTTCTTCAGGTTCGGGTCGGCAAACGCCTCGTTCTGGAATGTCGGCTGCAGGTCGGCGTCCACCCGGGCGTCGAGCGTGCCGGTCTTCAACCGCTGGTCGAGGTCGTCCAGGTTCGTGATGTAAGTGATCTCGATGCGGTTGGCCTTCGGCTTGCGGATCTGATCGGTCGCCTGATCCCAGTTGGTGTTGCGCTCGAAGGTGATGCCACTGTCCTTGTTGTACTGAGTGATCTTGAACGGGCCGGACGAGACCGGGTGCTGGGTGTA
>DASYTV010000278.1:0-6018 GCA_036001885.1 Actinomycetes bacterium | reverse complement strand
CTCGAACGCCCTCGCGTTGTCGTTGGTGTCGCGGGTGTCGATGCCGACGAAGCGAACCCCCTGCCCGGCGAGCTCGGTGGATACCTTTTGAAGCCCCGGCGCCTCCGCCCGGCACGGCGAACACCACGACGCCCAGACATTCACGACGGTGACGTTGCCCCGCAGCTCGGCGAGGTTGAATGAGCTGCCGTCGAGGGTCGTGCCGATCAGCTGGGGCGCCGGCTTGCGATCGGACGGCTTGATCACCTGGACCGCGCCGTTACCCGCGACATAGCGCTGTCCGTTCCCGCTGCTCGGTGCGACCTTACTGTCCGCACACGCAGCCAGCGCCGCGACGCTCAGGGCGGCGATCGTGGCGATGATCATGGTACGGATGCGGGTCTGCATCGTCAGGCTCCGCTGTCGAAGGTCCGCGTGACCTTGACCGGCAGGAGATCCTTCACCGGCTCGACGTACGAGACGGTCTCGATCGCCGCACCCTCGTAAGTGAAGCTCGTCAGGCTCGCGAGCGTGCACTGGCGCCGTCGGGGGTCGTGCCAGAGCGGCTTTCCCTCCACCCGGCGACGCGTCACCCAGATCGGCAGCTGGTGACTCACGCACACGATCTCGCGTCCCGGCGCCAGCTCGCGGGCGTCCGCCATCGCGGCAAGCATCCGCCCGGCCTGGTGCGCATAAGGCTCCCCCCAGGAGGGACGGAACGGGTTGCGAAGATAACGCCAGTGGCTTGGCCGGAGCAACGAGCCGTCGCCGACACCGAAGGTAAGGCCTTCGAAGACGTTCGATGGCTCGATCAGGCGGACATCCGTGCGGACGTCCAGGCCGAAGGCCGCCGCGATCGGCTCGGCGGTCTCCTGTGCGCGCTCCAGCGGAGAGGACACCACGGCGGCGATGTCGTACTGCTGCTCCTTGAGGAAATCCGCGATCCGGTCGGCCATTTTCCTGCCCAGCTCGGACAGGTGATAGCCGGGAAGCCGGCCGTACAAGATCCCTTCGGGGTTGTGCACCTCACCATGCCGCAGCAAGTGCACGACGCTGCGGCCGCCGCCAGGCGGACGAGATGCTCCCATCCCCGGATCCCCGCTCCCGTCTGCGATCACTGTCCCCCCTCGGATCGCGCGCTCCAGTCATCTTGCCCGGCTGCCTCCGCCGCGGCTCTCGCGGCGTCCGGCAGGGCGTCGACGATTCTGGCCAGCGCACTGTCGTCATGGGCGTACGACAGGAACCACACCTCGAACGCCGACGGCGGAAGGTAGACACCACGGGCGAGCATTGCGTGGAAGAACGCAGCGAATCGTCGGGTGTGCTGGCGCCTGGCCTGCGCGAAGTCGGTGACCTCGTTGTCGGTGAAGAACACCGAGAACATGTTCCCTGCATGCTGCACGCGGTGCGCGACCCCCTCCTTGGCAAGCGCATCCCCGACCGCGCCACGCAGTTCAAGGGCAACCCGGTCGATGTGGTCGTACACCTCGCCACTGGCGAGTCGCAGGGTGGCGAGGCCGGCCGCGGCAGCGACCGGGTTACCGGACAAGGTGCCTGCCTGGTAAACCGGACCGGCTGGGGCCAGTTGCTCCATCACGTCGCGGCGGCCGCCGAACGCGGCAGCCGGGAAACCGCCGCCCATCACCTTGCCGAAAGTGAACAGGTCTGGAGTAACCGGGTGGAGTCCCCACCAGCCGGAGCGACCAACTCTAAACCCGGTCATCACCTCGTCGGAGATGAACAGCGCGCCGTGCTGCTGGCACTCCAGCGCGATCGCCTCGGTGAAGCCAGGCAGCGGCGGTACCACGCCCATATTGCCCGGAACCGCCTCGGTGATCACGCAGGCGATCTCGCTACCGCGCTCGTCGAAGAGCGCCGCGAGCGCGTCGGAATCGTTGTACGGGAGGACGATGGTGTCGGCGGCCTGCGCGCCCGTGACGCCAGGGCTGTCCGGTAGGGCGAAGGTGACAACGCCGGATCCGGCGCTCGCAAGCAACGCATCGACGTGACCGTGGTAGCAGCCGGCGAACTTCACGACCTTGGTGCGGCCGGTGAATCCGCGAGCGAGCCGCAGCGCCGACATCGTGGCCTCGGTGCCCGAGTTGACCAACCGAACCTGCTCCGCGGGCGGCACTCGCTGGGTGATCTCCTCGGCCAGCAGGACCTCGTGCTCCGTCGGCGCACCAAAGGACGTACCGCCATCGAGGGCCCTGCGCGCCGCGCCGATCACCTCAGGATGCGCGTGGCCGAGGAGGAGCGGGCCCCACGAGCAGACCAGGTCGACGTACTCTCGCCCGTCCGCGTCGGTGAGGTATGGCCCACGACCGGTGGCCATGAACCTCGGCGTACCGCCCACCGCTCCGAACGCCCGAACGGGTGAATTCACCCCGCCAGGAATCACATCCTCGGCCCGGGCGAACAGCGCGGCAGACGCCGGGGCGTTGAACGGGTACGGCACGGGCCAAGTCTCTCAACCGAGTCGACCCACCAAGCCACCACCCCGGTCGCCTGGCCCGCGGCGATCCGCGCCGCGGCTAGTGTCGCACTAGCTATGAGGCCATTCGCTTCTGGAGGTTTTCGTCCAGGGCGGCCAGGAACTCCTCGGTAGCCAGCCACGGTGTGTCGGCGCCGATGAGCAGGGCCAGGTCCTTGGTCATCTGGCCACCCTCGACAGTCTGGACACACACCTGCTCGAGCGCGTGGGCGAAGGCCTCGACCTCGGGGGTAGCGTCGAGCCGCCCGCGGTGGGTTAGCCCGCGCGTCCACGCGAAGATCGAGGCAATCGGGTTGGTTGACGTCTTCTCGCCCCGCTGGTGAGCCCGATAGTGCCTGGTCACGGTGCCGTGAGCGGCCTCGGCCTCCACAGTGCGGCCGTCCGGGGTCATCAGGACCGACGTCATCAGGCCGAGCGAGCCGAAGCCCTGGGCGACGGTGTCGGATTGGACGTCGCCGTCATAGTTCTTGCAGGCCCAGACGAAGCCGCCCTCCCACTTGAGGGCGGAGGCAACCATGTCGTCGATGAGGCGGTGCTCGTAGGTGAGACCGGCCGCCTCGAACTCGCCCTTGAACTCCGACTCGAAGACCTCGGCGAACAGGTCCTTGAACCGCCCGTCGTAGGCCTTGAGGATGGTGTTCTTCGTTGAGAGGTAGACCGGGTAGCCGCGGTGCAGGCCGTACCGGAACGAAGCGCGCGCGAAGTCGCGGATCGAATCGTCGAAGTTGTACATGCCCATGGCGACCCCGCCGCCGCCGAAGTCGGCGACGGTCATCTCCATCGGTGCGCCACCATCGGCCGGCGTGTAGGTGATGGTCACGCGGCCCGGACCGGGCACAACGAAGTCCGTGGCTTTGTACTGGTCGCCGTGGGCGTGACGTCCGACCACGATCGGTTTGGTCCAGCTCGTGACCAGCCGCGGCACATTCGACATGATGATCGGCTCGCGGAAGATGACGCCGCCCAGGATGTTCCGGATGGTGCCGTTCGGCGACTTCCACATCCTCTTGAGGCCGAACTCCGCCACCCGCGCTTCGTCCGGTGTGATCGTCGCGCACTTCACCCCGACGCCATGCTCCTTGATGGCGTGAGCCGCGTCGATCGTCACCTGGTCGTCGGTCGCATCGCGATTCTGGATCGACAAGTCGAAGTAGCGCAGATCCACGTCGAGATAGGGCAGGACCAGCTGCTCCTTGATGAACGCCCAGATGATTCTGGTCATCTCGTCGCCGTCGAGCTCAACGATCGGGCCGGCTACGTTGATCTTGCTCACCATTTCTCCTCATCGGTGACTGGGTCGGGGCGCGATAACACTTGCGGGGTCTCGACGGTCGTCTTCGGGCTCTGGCTCAGCCAGGGCGCGACACTAGAGGTTCTGCACGTCGGCTTGCTTCGCGCGAACCGCCTCGGCGGCTTCGGCGAGCGCCGTGCGCTCGTTGTTGGTGAGATCCGTCCCGACGACCCGGCGTACGCCCGTGGCTCCGATTTCGGCCTCGACGCCCAGGTAGACGCCGCTGATGCCGTACTCGCCATCGACCCAGGCGCAGACCGGCAGCACCGCACCGGAATCCTCGGCCACCGCACGCGCCATCCGAGCCGCGGCGGCGGACGGCGCATAGTAGGCGGAGCCCGTCTTGAGCAGAGCGACAACCTCAGCGCCACCATTGCGCGTCCTGGTGACCAGCTGCTCGATCTCCTCGGCGGGGAGCAGATCGGTCAGCGGCCGGCCGTCGACCGTACAACGCGACGGCACCGGCACCATCGTGTCCCCGTGCGAGCCGAGCGTCAGCGTCTGGACGCTCGCAATCGGCACTGCGAGCTTCTCCGCGACGAAATGGCTGAAGCGCGCCGTGTCGAGCATCCCCGCCTGCCCCATGACCCGGTTCTTGGGGAAGCCGGTTACCAGCTGGGTCAGTGCGGTCATCTCGTCCAGGGGGTTCGAGACGACGATCACGACCGAGTTTGGCGCGTATTTCGCTACATTCTCCGACACGTGCCGGACGATCTTGGCGTTGACCTCGATGAGGTCCATCCGGCTCATGCCGGGCTTGCGTGGCAGGCCGGCAGTGATCACGACGACGTCTGAGCCCTCGATCTCCTCGTAGCCCTCGCCGTCCTGGCCGGTCGTCTTGCCGACCACCTTGGTCTCGAACCCCTCGATCGGCCGTGACTGGTTCATGTCAAGCGCGAGACCCTCGGGCTTGCCCTCGATCACGTCGGTGAGCACGACGGTCTCAAAAATGTCGTATTCGGCCAGCCGCATCGCCGTCGTCGAACCGTAGAACCCGGCACCGACGACGGACACCTTTCCCTTGCGCGCCATGCGGTTGCCTCTCCTTGTCGCATTCGATGGTGTACACCCGACGCCCGGCAATTGATCACAGCGTCGAGCTCATATCTCTTGGCATCAAGAGAAATCCGGGTACGAGCCTAAACCACCCCCCAGGTCACCCGTACGCCGGACAGCGGTGGAAGAAGGGTCGCATTGCGGCGATCAGCGCCGAATCGGGGGTCTTCTCGCATGGATGGGCTGTGCGGGACCCAGCAGAGCGGCTCACGACGGCGGCGGGACGATGAGGGCGAAGAAGAGCAGCGCGGCGCCAATACCGCCCAACGTGAGGACGTCGATCACGCGGCTGCGGACCGCAAGCAGGCCGGCCTCACGCGCCGGCAAGACCAACCGGAGTGCCGCGGCGAGAAGGACGACGAGGGCAAGCAGGACCGTACCGCGGCGGAAGTGGTTCAGCGCGACGACGAGCAGCGATACCACGACCCCGAGGAGGATCAGAGTGACCGGCCACTCGCGCGGCAACGGCAACGAGCGCCTGGATCGCTGCGCGTGCCTCGCCGTCTCCGGAGTCGGGCGGGCAGCCGGAGGTTCACTCACCGAGCCTCGATCGGTGTCCACTTCTGGTCCCGCTCTCCGATGTATTCGCTGTCCGGCCTGATCAGCCGGTTGTCCAGGTGCTGCTCGATCACGTGGGCGGTCCAGCCCGACATGCGCGATATCGCGAAAACGGGAGTGAAGAGATCGGTCGGGATCCCCAAGGAGTAATAGACCGTGGCGGCGAAGAAATCGACGTTCGGGCGGAGCCCCTTGACATCGAGGACGACTTGCTCCATCCGTCGTGACATTTCGTAATACGTGCGGTCACCACGCAGATCGGCGAGTTCCTCTGACATGCGGCGCAGGTGGCTGGCCCGTGGGTCCTCGGCTTTGTAGACCCGGTGCCCGAAGCCCATGATCTTCTGTCCACCGCCCAGGGCTTGCCTGACCCACGGCTCGACGCCGTCGACGCCGCCCGGTATGGCCAGCAGCGTGTTCATCACCGCCTCGTTGGCACCGCCGTGGAGCGGTCCACGGAGCGCTCCCATCGCGGCTGTAATCGCCGAGTGCATGTCCGAGAGAGTCGCCGCGACGACGCGCGCGGTGAAGGTCGACGCGTTCATCGTGTGATCGGCGTGCAGGATCAAGCAGATGTCGAAGATCCGCGCCATGTCCTCTTCCGGCTCGTTCCCGAGCAGCATGTACAAAAGGTTGGCCG
>DASYTV010000277.1:0-5775 GCA_036001885.1 Actinomycetes bacterium | reverse complement strand
GCGAGCGGAAGCCGTCCGACGAACGCAACGAGCTGCTCTGCCGCCTCAGGTTCCTGGGCGATTCGATCCGCGCCGGCCACCCGGCCAAGCAGGTCGACGGATTCGTCGACCGAGATGACGTCGAGCGCGACCTGGACCGCGTCGACCAACCCTTCCAGCGGGCGCCGACTGGTGATGATGACACCGCATTCGGCGGCGACCGGTATCAGCGGCCGCACCTGCGCCTCATCCACGGCGTTGTCGAGCACGATGAGCATTCGCCGGCCGGCCAGCCGGGTGTTGTAGAGCCGGACCCGGTCGTCGATCCGTTCCGGGATGAGCGCCTCGTCCACACCGAGCGCATCCAGGAAGATCGTCAGTACCTCACCGGGTGGGATGGGCTCGGCGTCGGGACCGCGGAGACCGGCGTACAGCTGGCCGGCCGGATAGGCCTCGGCCACCAGGTGGGCGAGCTGGAAGGCAAGCGCAGACTTCCCCACACCACCTTTGCCGTTGATCGCGACGATCGCCGCCGCCGTGGGATCGTCGAGTGTCAAGGCCTCGACGAGTTCGGCCACCACCGTCGAGCGTCCGATGAAGTGCCTGGTCGGACGGGGCACCTGGCGCAGAACGGGAGGCGCCGTTGCCTCGGTGACGGGAGGCTGCTCGACGCCGACGGCCGGGGTCGGCGTCGCGACAAGGCCTTCAATGAGTACGGCTGCGATGCCGGCGATCACGGCCGCGATGAGGACCAGCGCCAGGCGGATGTCGGCCGACACGTTCATCACGTCCGCGGCCAGGCCGACCGCCGTGACCGTGGCGGTTGCCAGACCGATCAACAGCAGCGTCCGCGCCCGGCGGCTGAAGCGTCGCCTCGACGTAGCCGGTCGTGACTTCAATCGAGGAATTCGGCCGACCGGCATTGACGCGACCTTCCGCACGGGGACGAGGACTACCCCACATGATCGCGGTACGGTCGTGGTCCGCCAACCCGTTCCGCGAACTTCGGTCACACTACGTAACCCGCTTACCTGTGCACGAAGATCCGGTCGAGGCCGGTCCGATGCCTGCGTGCTGGCGATGCCGAGACACACAAGGCCTGCATCGCGGCACCTGCACATGGCGTACGGCAGGAGGTTGGCCTGTAACTACCACCGCGGCCATGGTCGCGACGTTCTCACGACCTCGAACGGGCCCACATTGCCAGACACCTCACGGTCGATCCACTTACTCGCGGAAGGCAGCCCGACGCGGCCTAGGGCTCCTCCGGCTTTCCAAGGGTCGCTACTGCCCGGTCCAGATCGCGGCGATCGACAATGCGGGCGACCACTAACGCGGAACGGGCGGGGTTGTACGGCACCACGGTGTAGAGCACCCGGTAATTGCCCACCCGCAGCCGCAGCCACGGTGTGACCCCCCTGAGCGCCTTCACGTCCAGATTCTCAGCACCCGCGGCGAGTAGCCGCAGAGCGTCCGCGATGCGCTTCCGCTCCCCGGTTTGGAGGCGTCGCAGGTCGCGCTCGGCCTTGGGGAGGAGCGTGACCTCAACGGCCGGCACGTCAGGCGCTCTCACCATCCAGCTCGGCCAACACCTCGTCGAGCGGCCGGCCGTGCTCACCGTCGACGATCGCCTCATCGGCCTCGCGCATGTCCCGCACGTACTCAGGGGCGTTCGTCAGCACGTAGTCGTACAGGTCGTCCTCGCTGATCGGCAGGACCACGGCGACGGGACGGCCGCGGCGGGTGATGAACGCCGGCTCGCCCGTGGACTCAACCTTGGACACGACCGCGCTCGCCCGGTCGGCTAGTTCACGGATTCCGACAGTTGCCACCGCTCGGCCCTCCACTGTTGTACCCCTTTGTGAGGGTACACCGGCGCCGGCTTCGTCACGGAAGCCAGCAGAGCGTGGGATCAGGGTGGTCGACGAAGCCCAGTGCTCGGTAGAGCGGTTCGGCCTCGCGGGAGGCGTGCAGGTCGACCCGGCTAACCTCCCGTTCCCGGAACCAGTCAAGCAAGCCCTGCATGATCGCGCGACCGTGTCCACGTCGCCGATACGCCGGGTCGGTGACCATTCCCATCACGTGCCCGATCCGGCCGTTGTGCAGGTGCGGGCCGGGCAGCCACTGCTCGATCGTGCCCACACCGCAGGCCGCGAGTCCGTCCTCGCCCTCCACGACGAGGATCTGCATGTTCTCCGCCGTCAGCTGTTCCTTCAGCACCGCGGCAAGGGAGTCCCGCCAGCCCTCGTCGGCCGACGAGGGGTTGAAGAAATCGCCGCCAAGGGTCTGGAACAGCAGCGCCCGCAGGCGTACGAGCTCCGTGACGTCGTCCTGCACGGCCAGCCGCACACGTGACATAAGGGGAATCGTAGGAAGCCAGGCACTGATCCGCTCACGCCGCCCAGAGCAACGCACTGTCTGCGCCCCTGTTGGGGCCCCTGCTGGAAGTGCTACAAGACAACCCCGAGTTCGTGTGCCGACCAAACAGCACCTCGTCTCGCCGGCGCTGTCTCTCACGCGTCGCCGCCTCGCTAACGTCGAACGCCCTAGCGATCGCGGCACCAGCCAGCGCCGCGGCCATCGACTCGTTGCCGAGGAGAAGAAGCGGCACTGCTGCCAGGACCAGCACACCGACGGACCAGTACGGCCGGGTTAAGCGCAGGAGATGATCCACACCGCGACACGCTACTGGTGCAGATCCCCGCCGGTCTGTTTATGTGTCACAGCCCCGGACCCCCGGCACGGGAGCGAGAGGAGTCCCGCGCCAGGGAGAACTAGCCGCCGCAGCTGGACTCCTCGAGGAGCACAGCGGCGAGGTCCCACTCGTCGTCGAGCGCGACGGCCACCACTTGAGTGTGACTCTGACCCGAGTCGAGGCTGAGACGGTCCGCGTGATCCTATTCGACCTACTGTCGATCACTACGGGGAACTCATGACCGCTCCCGACATCGCACGACAGCCGGGCATGCCACGGGCCGAAGGCAAGACAAGGGAGCCTCTGGCTGAGGGGGGTGGCATGCTGCCGGTCATGACAGCGGAAGGCTCCGGGACGCGATCGACAGCTACAGCCAGGCCCAGGACGAGCTCGTCGAAGCGCGGAACCGGCTCGCCCGAGCGATCGCAGGCGCGGCCATGTCCGGCATGACGAAGGACGAGATCGTCGAGTTGACGGGGTACACCGCGGATCGGGTACTGCGGATCTGCGCCGATGCCGGCCTCAGCGGGGCCTGAGCCGAAGGCCGTGGCAAGGGGGTCGCCGACAAGCTCCGCCGCACGATCCGGCCGGATCCGTTGCGGTTGGGCTTCGTGCGATGCTTCAGGGATGCAGGGGCCGATTAGGATCCTCAGCGGCTGGCGTGGACGGACGTTTGGGTGGGTCCTCGGGTGCGTCCTGGCCTTTGCGTTACTCCGCCTCGTCGGCATCCATGCCCCACCGACGGCGAGCTTGTCGTTCACGCTCAGTACTGCGGTGTTCTTCGCTGTTGTTGCTGCGCATCAAGATCGGAGAGCCTCTCGAGGACCCCATCAGGCGCCCGGCGTGTACGACGTCGAGGTGATCGGCGGCCTGGACGCGCGCGGCGAGGATTAGCCGCCAAGGTGTCGGTCATACAGCGCCAGCGCGGTCCGGTGAACCTCCAGCCATGTCAGCACGGCGAACGGGTCCAGCGGCGACCGCGGCCCGTCCCCAAGCTCGGCGACGCGTCATGACACGCAGTTGACCCTGCCTGGTGCAACAAGCACGACTATCCGAGCGATCCGGCTCGCCGTGTGTCAGCACCGGCGTTCCGCGAGCTGCCAGGGGCGCCATGGTGCTAGTGCCGCGTCAGGCAACGTTGCGACGTTGCCAGGAGCTCGGCGTCGAGTGCGATCTGATAGGGCCCATCTGTTGCGCCGTCGCACGCGCGCCAGTAGCGGGTCATGCTGAACGAGCCGCGTGATGGCCAGCCGCGGCCGGGCGTCCACCCGAGGATCTGCCGTGTGGCGCTGGTGTCGAACTGGCCAGGGCCGCAAAGGGTGAGCCGGATGTGTCCGTCCGGCTTGACTGAGAGAGCCCGCAGAACCGCCGTGGCTACATCGTCGACATGAACGAAAGCGCCCAGTTCGGCCTCGGTCTCGGTGACCTGGAGCAGCGCCGGGTCGGTCAGGACCATGACGGGCCGCAGGACGATCGTTAGGATGCCGGTCCGTGAGGTCCACGCGGCGCACATGTCCTCGGCCAGGCGCTTGGACAGCCCATAGGGGCGTGCGGCCCGCAGGGGGTGAGTGTCATCCACCGGCAGACAGGCGGGGGTGCCCTCGCCTTCGGCGAACCCGAATACCTGGGCCGAGGAGCAATACACGACGCGGGAGACCGAGCAGGTCCCGGCGGCTTGCAGCACATGCCAGGTCCCCAGAAGGTTCGTTGCCACGATCTCGGCCGGGGTGCCCGCGGAGTCATGGGCGAGGGCTCCGGCGTGCACCACTGCCTCGCAGCCCTGCATCGCGCGCAGGACCGCCGCCTCATCACGGAGGTCCTGGCCGTCGGTGAGGTCGAAGGGCTCGACCGCCCAGCCCGCTGCTTCCAGCACGGGACGGGCTGCCCGCCCAACCCCACCAGACGACCCGGTCAGCAGAACCCTTGCCATGGAGCAATTCTCATCGCGGAGCCGGAAGATCGCCGCCGGTACGCCCGCACCCGGCGGACCCCCGGAACCGGCGTGTACGACGTCGAACAGGTCAAGCAGAGGAAGGCGACAAGTAACCCGCGGTTGCTACCTCAATTGAACGCGCCGACGATCACAAAACCCGCCGGAATGGCGAAGACCGCTGCGCCGATTGCCTTTTGGATCCAGATCATCCAGAGCGGCTCCCCCGGTGTGATCCAATCGGTGAAGTGCGGGATGAACCACCACATGAACCCCGCGGCAGCGAAAAGCCCCATGCCCACGAACAGCTGAGCCAACACGTCGCTGGTCAACGGCTGAGGCCAACGACGACCGAAGCGATGCCCAGCGCGACAAATATCCAGCCGACGCCCATCGGAGCGAGGAGCGTCGTCCGAACCCAGGACATCAGGCGCTCCCGATCCATCTCGTGCCCAGGACGCCGGCGCAACAGCTGATCGGTAACGATGTCGATATAGGCATCCGTGCGCCGGAGCGCACGAACAATTAGCACAATGCCTACTCCGACCGCAGTGATCAGAACCCCCTGCGCGAAGTTCTCAATGTCGCTCCACTCCAAGGCCAGCGATGGCATGGGGCAACATAGCGCGCCCCGCGCCTTTGGAGGGTCGCGCCTCCTGGTGGCGCGTCTAGTGGCGGACTACGCGGTCCGACGGCATGCTGCGGGCATGGCAGCGGACGGACTAACCCTGGCCCTCGCGGACTACCAGCGGGTGCAGGACGAGCTGGTCGAGGCTAGGAACCGGCTCGCCCGAGCGATCGCCAGAGCAGCCATGTCCGGCCTGACGCAGAACGAGATCGTCGAGTTGACCGGATACCCAGCGGATCTCGTGCTGCGGATTTGCCGCGACGCGGGCATCAGCGGCGACTGAGGCAGGCCCCAGCCCTGGCGTGATCCCATCCTTCCCCAGCGATGATGCGGGCCGGGTTATGCCAGGGCTGGCCGGGTATCGCCCGGTCTGGGGGACAGGCGGAAGGCGTCAGTCATGCGTCGACATGAGTTCCCCGCGCTGCTTGTTTCCGTGGTTGCCGCCGGTCTGCTGGTTGGTTGCGGGGGCTCCGACGACGAGTCCGCGAGGCCGCAGTCCAACGGCGTCGCCCAGCTCGCGCCCGACCAGATCCTCGAGAAGGC
>DASYTV010000276.1:0-5382 GCA_036001885.1 Actinomycetes bacterium | reverse complement strand
TTGGTGACACCCGACGGCAGCGAGGACGTGGCCGAGGGCCGCTTGGACGGCACACTGATCCGCGAGCCGCGGGGGACTGGCGGGTTCGGTTACGATCCGATCTTCGTTCCTCTCGGCGAGACTCGCACGACGGCCGAGCAGGCTCCGGCGGAGAAGGACGCCATCAGCCACCGCGGCCGCGCGCTACGCGCCCTCGCCCCGGTCATCGCAAAGCGCCTGCACATGCGGCCGTGAGGGGGTGCGCAGAATCGCGGCGGCGTGCGTCGGCAGGACTGGAAGCCGCGGACCGGGTTTGGGTATGCGGCTCACCGACCAGGGCGACTCGTGATCCTGCCACCATGACTTCATGACCGCTCAGCGCTCGCACGGGCCGCTGCCGGTGTTCCTCGTCGCGCTGACGGTGGTGACCGGACTGGTGGATGCGTTCAGCTATTTGAGGCTCGGTCAGGTGTTCGTGGCGAACATGACCGGCAACGTGGTGTTCCTCGGCTTCGGGATGGCCGGTGCCGGCGATATCTCGATCACCCGGAGCCTGACGGCGATCTTGGCTTTCGCATGCGGAGCGTTCCTGGGTGGGAGGTGGTCTCGAGGGTCGACGGTCCATCGCGGCCTGCTTCTCGCCGCCGCGACGGCGGTCCAGGCCGGGATCGTCCTCCTCGCTGCTGTCGTTGCTGTCACGGCTGGGGTGAACGGGTCGGCGGCGCGGCTGGCGCTGATCGGTCTGCTGGCGATAGCGCTCGGCGGCCAAAATGCGATCGTGCGCCGGCTCGCTGTGCCGGATCTCACCACGACGGTCCTGACGCTGACCGTGACCGGGCTGGTGGCAGACGCGACGCCGTGGTCGGTCCGTGCCCGGCGTCTGATATCGGTCGTAGCAATGCTCGCGGGCGCGCTCATTGGGGGTGTGCTGCTGCGCTGGGTCGATCCGGCTGCACCGCTCTGGCTCGCCGCCGCCCTGCTGGTCGGCTGCGCTGCCGGCGCTACTCTCACCGCCCGCCAGCCACAGTCACAAGCCTGGAGATAGCGCCCACCAGGGTGATCGTGTGGATTGGGCTGCGCCCGACGCCGACACTAATCGGTCGGCCAGCGAGTCCGACCGCAGGGCGGGTGCGCGAGGGGGGACTCGAACTCCGAAGGGGACCGTCCGTGGGGGTACACAGGGGTCCGTCCCGGTCCGCTTCTGAGTGTGAATCTGACGGTTTGTCACCGCGGAGGTTCGCCGAGATTCGGCGCCGTCCAGCAGGACTTGTGACCAATCCTATGACCAATCTGGCGATCTTGGTCGGGTCTCAGCGGCCGTATGCCTCGCGACGGTGCCGGACGTTGATGACGAGCACCAGCAGCACGTCGTCCTCAATGCTGTAGATGACCCGGTAGTCCCCAGTGCGCACCCGCCAAAGCCGCGGCGCCTGATCGCCGGTGAGCATCTTCGCCGCCGGCGGTCGCGGTTCCTCGGCCAGCAGGGCGACGACCTTGGCGATCCGGTCTCGCGCGGATCTGTCGAGCTTGCGGAGCTCGCGCGCCGCTGCCGGACGGAACTCGACCCGGTAGGTCACGCCAGACCGAGGTCGGCCTTCACGACCTCCCAGGGGATCGAGGGTCCGTCCTCGTCGAGAGCCGCGCGGGCTGAGGCGATGTCCTCGGCATCTTCGAGCGCCTCGATCGCGCGGTCGTAGAACTCAGTCGTGACGAGCGCAGCAACCCGCTTGCCGTGGCGGGTGATGAACACCGGCTCGCGACTTGACGCTGCAAGGGCTTCGGAGAACCGTTCCCGCGCGTCGGTCGCCGTCATGTCACTCATGTACATATAGTACGAAACCGCGGTTACCGCGTCAATCGCCTGCGCAGGAACAGCCCGGCGAGATCACTTGAGGTTACGGAAGATCTTCGGCAGCTCGTACTCGTCTGGCATCCAAGGCGACAACGGTCGTTGTCAGCCCCGTCGGCACCTTCGCGGCTTCCTCAACGCGCGGCGTGTAGAGGCCGTACGGCCGCGGCCGCCGTGTCGACTGGCCGCACTGCCAACGCAGACTGCGGTCGCCTCGACCGCACCCACAGGGGCACCTGCGTGCGGTCCACGACCACCGCATCATCGCAGCTGCATTGCGGCAGACGGTCGACAAGCTAGCGGTGTTGGCGTTCGCAGGGCGCGTCAAGGCGCGGCGTACGCCGAGCTGCTCCACGAGCTGTGGCGCGCAACGTGGGAGACCATGCCGGTCGGGCTTGCTGACATGCCGGCCGATGAGCCGGTCGCTGTCTCGGTGCCGGCTGGTCTGCTCACGAGGCTGCAGATTGCGGGAGCGGACGTGGCGGAGGTGTTGGGCGAGTAGCCGCCCCTGCGGCGGACCCCCGGCTCTTCCCTGCGCCGGGGTTCGTCGTCGGCGGATCGGCGGCGCGGTGTCAGCGGACCAACACTTACATATAAGCGGACAGTCAGCGCACCATCCGCCCCCTGACCTCGATGTATGCGGTAAGCGGGTCCTAGACCTAGAGGCGGCGAAGCCCGGAAACCCGCATGCGTCGTGGGTGCGCAGCTCTAGCGCTTACAGCGGTCTAGGGGTCTAGGTCGCAGGTCAGCGACCGTTTCAGGGTCTAGAGGAGGGTCTAGGTCTAGAGGGTGCAGGATCTAGGACTGGCTGCGGCGCTAGGCTTCCGCATGACTTCCACACCGGGCTGGACACGCGACACATCAGAGATCCTCCGCATCCAACTCCTCGAATGGGCATACGAACGCACAAGCGGCCGCGGGGGCAACAGAGCTGGGCTCAGCGACTTCCTAGCCGGAGATGACGCCGACCCATCCGGGATCGAGATCGCGGTCGACCAGTTGAAGGACTTGGGCCTCATCCAAGTCCAGAGAAGCCTTGGTGGTGGTATTGACAGCACCAGCGTCGACCTGACACCCGCTGGGGCGGCCCAGGTGCGAGCTCTCCGCGCAGGCCGTACCGACGTGGCGGCTAGACGCCGTGCGGTCCGCGAGGCGCTGCTCTCATGGCTCTACGACGAGACCATGCCCGGTGGGAGCACTGCGGATCTGCACATGTTCCTCGGTGATGTGCGCTCGCTCTACCTGGGCGAGAGGGTCAGGTTTGCGGAGGTCTCCCAGGCAGCGCAGTATCTCCAAGATCAGGACCTGTGCGTCTGCGTTGATACGGAGGAGACGGGGCCGCTCGAGGCCGCGATCAGCACAGCGGGCCAGGTCCGCATCGAAGACCACGGCGGTAATACCTCACCGCTCCCACCCGCTGCTGGCTCTAGTTATGACCAGCGGGTCTTCGTCAATGAGGCGCAGAATGTGGCTGCGCACAGCCAGCACGTCACCCAGCACGCTGTTTCGACCATCGACATCGAGGCGTTGTTGGAAGCTGCGCGAGCAACCGCACAGGCTCTTCCCGTCCTCGACGAGCTCAGCGACAGTGACCGCCAGGAACTGGCGGGTCTCACGGCTGAGGTCGAACGGCTCGCGGCGGAGCCACAGCCTGATCGCGGTCGGTTGGGTGCTGTCGGCCGGATGGCTCGGGGAATCATCCAAGCAGGAGCCGGAAGCGCGCTCGGCTCAGCGCTAATTGCAATGTGGCCGGGATGAAAGCCCGCTAGCCGCGCATCACTTGTCGCATCCTCGGTATCCGCAGCGGTATCACGCGGCCCGTTGCGACGCTCAGACGCAGGTCAACGTGCTACCGGTGGGGAACAGTCCGTCCCACCCCACAGTGAGCCGAGGGTCCGCGGCCTGGACCAAACCACAGGCCCTCGGCGTGGTGGGAACGCGCGCACCGGCCAGGAAACCGGCCCGTGAGCGGCTCGGCCCCGCACAACAGCTGAGGGCACGCCCCCACGTCTTCTAGGCCGCGTCCAGCGCGGGTGCCGGCTCGGACAACTCGACCGACTCAGAGACCGCAGCGCGCCTCGGGTTGCTCAGCAACGATCGTTGCCGAGCCTGTCGCCGTTCCTCGATTCGTCGAGCCTCAGCGACCGGGTGCCATGATCGGACCGGCTGACCAGTCATGAGGCTGACCGAGTCGACCGGCACCAGCTGCGGGCGCGAGCCGTTGCGGATGTACTCCGCCTCGGTCATCCGCACCCCGTCCACCACAACGTGATGGGTCGCCGCGGCCGGGCGGGCCGCCTCATCGAACCCGCGACGAGCCGACGACTCGGTGTCAAACCGGCCGATCGCCGCGACCTTCGCCGCGGGCGCGGACAAGCCGAGACGCCGGAACCGCTCGACAACGCCGTCGAACCCTGCAGGCGGTTGCCGGTCACACCCAGCCGCACCGACCCGGGCCTCCCTGTCGTTGAGCCCGAGCGCTTTGAGCGTCTCGAACATGGCGTCGTACAGGCGATCACTCACGACATCCTCCACTACCAGATGATCACGATCGGGATAGAGGCGACCGCACCCGCCGCCACCGACCCCAAGGCACGCGCGACCAGCGTCCCGGTGGCTTTCTTCGAGCTCCGCGGCGAGTCCGCGACGGTCAGGAACAACGTGTCGCCAGGCGCGACCGCGACATTCCCGCCGCCGTCGACGCCCTTGACGGGCACCTCAGCGACCGGCTGCAAATCCTGATACGGCCCGCCCATAAGACGCGGCATGTCAATCCCCTTCCTCGAGGATCTGGGCGACCGTCGCCGCCAGCGACGAACGCAACGACTCGACGCCAGCGCGACGCCTGCACCTGGCGGTCATGCTCCGGCTGCCACAGCGCCCACGCCTGCTCCCGCAGGTAACCGTCCAACTTCGGCGACTTCTCCCGCTCAAGCTCCGCGAGCTCACGCACCGCCCGCTCGTACCCATCTGCGGACGCGCCCAGCTGATCGGCCTGCGCGTCGATCGACACCGCCTCGACGCTGAGCCGATCCGCGACCAGCTGCCGCGTGAGAACCGTCCGCGACCCGAGCGCCGGCACACCGGTCAAGGTCGTGTCCGAGCGGCTCGGCCACTCAAGCCCGACGATCACGCTCGGTGTGTACGCGCACATCATGCCGGGCATGCAGCGGGAGGCCGCCGACACCTTCGCGGCCCTGGTCTTCGGGGGCTGATCGGCGTGCGAAGTATCAAACTGGGATCAGAAGCCCGCCCGGGCCGATGCTCCGCGCCTCTGACCTGCGTAAACGGGCCCTTCGGATCTCAGCGGGGTCTGGGATGCCGGGAAATGGGACGAAGGCGCCTCAGGCTTGAGGTGTGAGCCAACAAGTTGGAGGCACCTTCGTCGTTCGTGAGCCTAGTGAGGTTGTCCAGGCGCTGGTCGGGTTGAAGGACGTCCGAGTGCTGCACTATCGGCGTTGCGGCCCGGATGTGGAGCTGATGATCGAGCAGGTCGTTGAGCAGATCCGATGTCCCAGCTGCGGCGGCGCGACGCAGGTCAAGGAGCGGCCGGT
>DASYTV010000275.1:0-4552 GCA_036001885.1 Actinomycetes bacterium | reverse complement strand
GCCGCCCGGCTCGCGACCGGGCGGCGACGCCGGCCTTCTGGAGAGCCGCCGCCGCTGCCGCGCCATGTGCGCAGGAGCGGCGTGCGTTGGCTGTTTGCCCTGGTCGCCCTGCTCGCCGCGGCGATCGCCATGTTCGGTGGGCGCTGGCGTGGGCCTGCCGTCACGCTGACGGTCGTGGACGACACGATCGTCCGTTGGCTGTCCGAAGTCTCCATCCCCGGATACATGGGGGTTATGCGCGGCGTTGCCGCGGTGGCGTGGCTTCCCTTGATCACGGCAGGGCTCTGGGCACTCGTCATTGCGCTGCTTGCGTTGCGCAGGCTGCGTCACCTGGTCGTCTTCCTCGTCGCCTGGTTGATCGGCGGGCTGCTTTTCAACTGGATCCTTTTTGCGGTGCGGCGACCGCGCCCGTTCGGCGTGACGATTCGCGGGGACTGGCTCGGCTGGGCGCTGCCGTCGCTGGCCATGACCACGCTCGCTGCCCTGGCGGTCGGCGTGCTGTACACGCTTGTGCCGGAGGGCCGCTGGCGAAACATCGGCAAGTGGGTCGCCGTTGGGCTACTTGGCCTAGTCACCGTCGGTCGTATGTCACTGGGCATCGAGGCGCCGACCGACGTGCTGGTCGGGGTGGCCATCGGGGTGACGATTCCGCTCGTCGCCTTCCGGCTGTTCACGCCCAACGAAGTCTTCCCGGTCACCTACCGCCGAGGTCGATCGGCCCACCTCGATGTGGGGGGCGAGCGTGGTGAGGCAATCCGTTCGGCGCTGCAGGAGCAGCTCGGCCTGACCGTGGAGTCGCTGGCCCCCTTCGGCCTGGCCGGCTCCGCGGGATCCACCCCGCTGCGGATCAGAATCGCGGGCGAGCCGGACGCCTGGCTGTTCGGCAAGTTGTATGCGGCGAGCCACCTCAGTGCTGACCGGTGGTACAAGCTCGGGCGCGAGCTGATGTACGGCCGGCTGGAGGATGAGAAACCGTTCCATTCGGTGCGCCGGCTGGTCCAGCAGGAGGACTACATGCTGCGGCTCCTGCGGGACAACGGGCTCCCGACGGCCGCGCCGCACGGTGTCGCGGAGCTCACACCCGAACGCGAGTACCTGCTGCTCACCGAATTCTTCGACGGCGCCGTCGAGATGGGCGAGGTTGACGTCGACGACGAGATCATCGACTCCGGGCTCGCAATCGTCCGCAGGCTCTGGGACGCGGGGCTCGCGCACCGCGACATCAAGCCGTCCAACCTGCTCGTGCGTGGTCAGCGCGTGCTGCTCATCGACGTGGCATTCGCCGAGCTGCGGCCCACGCCGTGGCGGCAAGCCGTCGATCTCGCCAACATGATGCTCTGCCTGGCCCTGCGCAGCAGCCCGGAGCAGGTCTACCAGCGCGCGCTGGGTCATTTCACGCTTGCCGACATCGGCGAGGCGTTCGCCGCTGCGCGCGGCCTCGCACTGCCGTCGCAACTGCGGCGCGCGCTGCGCGCTGAGGGACGCGACCTGCACGCGGAGTTCATCGCGCTACTCCCAACTCCGCCGCGGCCGGTTCGGATCCAGCGATGGAGCATGCGGCGGGTTGCTCTCTGGGCGTGCGTGGCATTCGGTGTGTTTCTGATCATCCAGAGCAGGTCGTTCTTCACGCTGCAAGAGCCAGAATCGGCCAATCTGGGCATGCCTGCGCTCGAGTGCAGCGAGTTGGCGCCGATGTGGCTCCAGGCTCAGGCCGTACAGTCAGCGTCGCTGCTGCCGTGCACCGGCACCCTTCCTGCCGGTTGGTCGTTAGCACGTGCCCACGTCCACCGCGGGGAAGCCAGCTTGACGTTCGACCACGACCGCGCCGGCGAGAGCGCACTGGTCGCACGACTCCGGGCGCGCTGCGACGTCGGCGAAGCCGTCGAGGTCCCCGCAGCCGACCCCCGGGTGACCCGCTTCCAAGAAGAGCCCGGCGGCACCGCCGCCGACGCCACCTGGTACGAGGTCTTTCCAGGCGGCTGCGTCACCGTGCGGCTGGACAGCGATACAGAAGACCCAGACATCGTGCGTAATGTGGCAACCGAGGCACGCACCGTCCTCAACTTCGCCACCCGTCGGGCACTACAGGAGGCGCTGGAGCAACGATCTGACGGCCGGCTCAGCCTCGACCCAGCCGGCTGACAACGCGGGTGCCGGCGGCGGTCGCCGCGTCGCCCGCCACGCAGCCGAGCTCGATGACGCCCAGCCCGCCCGGGGTGAGAGGAGGCAGGTGCGCGCGTTCGCCGCAGAAGCGGACGGTTCGCAGGGACGCAGCACCAACGTGTGCGGCGGCACCGTTTACCGCACGTGGGACGAGGCCATGCAGGGAGCATTTGCGCCGGCGAGAGGCGCCCGTTGACCGGTCTCGGCGCGGCGCGGAGAATCTGGACATTATTGGACGCCGGAGGACTGCATGAGGCCAAAAGCAATCGGTGATCGACGGCCAGGCCGGCTGGTCGCGACGAAGTGAAGAGCGCCGCACCGCCCGGCCGTACTGCTGCACGGCTTCCTCCGCGACTGCGCTCCGAGCTGCGGTGGAAGCTCCTTCTCGCCCGGCTGGCCGTGAGCGTCGCCGCCGTTGTCGTGACCGTCGTAGTCGTGCCCGGCATCTCGATAGACGGCCGGTTCTGGGTCTGGGCGCTCGTGTTAGGAGCTGTTTTCGGCCTACTCAATGGCGTCGTCAAACCGGTCCTTCAGATCCTCACCATCCGCTATCTGTTCCTCTCCTGGGGGCTGGTGCTCCTCGCTATCAACACCGCAACCCTCTGGCTGCTCGAACTGCTGGTCAGCCCATTGGATATTGAGAGCGGCTTCAGCCTGCTCGCCGGCGGGTTCGTCATCGGCCTGGTGGTACCGCTGCTGGAGACCGTCTTCGGCATTGGTCGGCCGATTGTCGAGCCGAGCGGCGAGTCGACGCTGACAAGGGCTCGCTGATGGCGGCAGGTCCGGGCGCCACCGCGCAGGAGAGCGTTCGGCTCGCCCAGGTGTACAACATCGTCTCGCGCTACGTCCTGGACACAGCCGCCGACCACGGGCCGATGGCCGGTGCGCGTCGGCGGCTGCAGTTCTGGCTGCACGACGTGAATCAGGCGCCGGTCGCTCTGAGCACCGCCACCCGTGCGCGGTTGCTGTTGCAAGAGCTCGGTCCCACCTATGTCAAGGTCGGCCAGCTGGTGTCCAGCCAGTCGCAGGTGCTGCCGGAGGACTGGGAGCGCGAGTTGGCGAGGCTCCAGCAGGAGGTGGCGACGTTCCCATACGACGACGTGCGCCGCATCGTCACCGCGGATCTCGGGGCCCCACCGGAAGAGTTGTTCGAGCGGTTCGACGAAACGCCGCTCGCTGCCGCATCGCTCGGCCAGGTGCACCGCGCCCGCGTCGGTGGTGAGGAGGTCGTGGTCAAGGTTCGGAGGCCAGGCGCGGCCCGGCAAGTCCGCGCTGATCTGGGCATACTGCGCAATCTGGCCCGCTTCCTTGAGCGGCAGGCGGACTGGGCCCGCGAGGTCGGGCTCGCCAGCATCGTCAACGAGTTCGGCAACAACGTTATCGCCGAGCTGGACTACTACGGGGAGGCCTACAACGCCCGGCGACTGGCAGGCACCATGCGCGACGTCGTCGGCGTCAGTGTCCCGAGAATCCACCCGGAACTGTCCTCTGCTCGGGTCCTGACCATGGAATTCGTCAACGGAGTGAAGATCACCGATATCGAGCGGATACGCGGGGCGGGGCTCGATCTCGACATGCTGTCGGAGCGCTTTATGGAGGCCGCCGTCAAGCAGCTGCTCGTCGACGGCTTCTTCCACGGCGATCCGCATCCGGGCAATGTCCTCGTCGACCTCAACTCATCCAACGTGTGCATGATCGACCTCGGCATGTGCGGACAGCTGACCCTGCAGGAGCGCTTCACCCTCATCAAGCTCATGATCGTTGTCCGCCAACAGGACGCGGCCGCGATGGCGCAGGTGATGCGCGGCCTCAGCACACCATTCCGCACGGTCGACGAGACCGCGTACCGCCGCGACTTCGCGCGTCGCGTTGGCCGCTTCCTCGATCCCGAATCCAAGGCGCCTGTCGGGGACGCCATGAACGTCGGCTTCGACGTGTTGCGAGACAACGGGTTGCGCCTCGACCCCGCCTTCACCCTCGCTGTCAAGTCGATGATGCAGGCCGAAGTGATCGCGACCACGTTGGAGCCTGGCGGAGGGATGCTCACCCGCGGGTACGAGATCGCCGAGCGCCTGCTCCGGGAAAGGCTTACCGCCGAGAGCGTGGTGCAGCTCGGCGGTCAGGGCGCAGAGGGAATGCTGCTCGACCTTTCCCGCCACGCACCAGCTCTCCAGGAGGTCGCCCAGCATTTGCTCGGTGACGAGCGGACCGTGGCCACAACCCACCCGACACCGCAGCCGCTGGCGGCTGCCGCGCCCTCTGGTCACGGGACGGCCGCCATCCTTCTCGCGGGATTGCTCATCGGCACAGCCATCGTGGCGAGCTCCGGCTCTACACCCCAGGGCTGGAGTTGGATCCGCGATCTCGCGTCGGTCGGCTTCGTGGTCAC
>DASYTV010000274.1:0-3480 GCA_036001885.1 Actinomycetes bacterium | reverse complement strand
AGCGCTGGCTCGAGGAGCAGGAGCTAGCCACGCGTGGCTGGTCATGGTGACCCCGCGTCGCACCCCCCAGCACCGCGACACAATCACCACGGCCTGGCCCAGGAGCCGCCTTCCCATCCGGCCTTCTGCCAAGATGCGCGGTCCTGACCCTCGGCTTGATCACGTTCCTGGTTAACGCCCTCATGCTGTGGCTCACCGGGGCAATCTCCAACGGTACGGGTCTGCACTTCTCGATGGAGGGGTTCTGGGCCGCATCCTGGGGAGCCCTTGTCATCAGCGTTGTGAGCTGGATCCTCGACCTGCTGCTGCCGGACTAGCGCCGGGACCGACGGAATCGCCGCCACTCACCTCCGCGCCGAAATCGTGATTGGGCGCTGGCTCCGATTCGTCAACGCGTGCTGCTGGTAGCCAGCGCGGGATGAGCGTCGCGACCACAACCATCGGCACGGTCAGCGCGATGGCCATGGTCGATACCGCGACCCAGGGTGAGCCGAGCGCGAATGCGGCGTACACCATGACGGAGAAGCTTTCGCTCAGCAGCCCGGTGACCGAGGTCACCGTGGCCCGGGCGGGGCCGCTGATCGCGTCCTGCAACCGGGCCTCCGCCACGATGACCGCATTCGCCGTGATGCCATAACCGACACCGATGGCCAGGAAACCCAGCCACCTGCCCTGCGCCATACCGACCGCCATGAGGCCCGCGGCAACTCCGAGAGCGCCGGCGATGACACGCCGGCTCAGCCGGGCTGTGCGGCCGGCGAGCGCGGTGCCAATGGCCTGACCGGCCACGGTGAGTCCGACCAGGATCGGTACGGTCTGCGTCGCCGCGCCCTTCTCCCGGGCGACGAGCGCGAAGTATTCGTCGTACACCATGAAGCTGAGCAACAACGCCGTGATCAGCACCGCGTGACGGACGGTGCGTTGGCGCATCGCCTCGGACAGTCCACAGCGCAGCATCGTCACGTACCGGCCGGCTAGCCCGTCACCCACATCGGGGGTCCGGCCGTCGTCGACATCCTCGACATCAGCGATACGCGGTGCGCCCGGGAGCGAGACCGCGAGCAATCCCTGCAGCGACGCGACACCGACACTTGCCCACCCGACCAGGCCGTAGCCGCCGAGGTGGAACAACGGCGCAGCAAGCACCGTGCCCACCAGGTTGGCGACCATCGAGAGGGAGTTCGCCCAACCCATCAGCCTCGCGTAGGACGGCGTCGCGCCATGCGCGGCGAGCTCGTCGTACAGCAACGCCTCGAAGGTTCCCGACATCAGCGCGCTGCTCGTACCCCAACACACGAACCCGGCTGCGAAACCGGCGTACGACGGCACCACCATCCACAGAGCGAAGCCGACCGCGTGGAGCAACGAGCTGAGAATCAGCAGGGAACGGCGGGAGACTGCATCCGCCCAGGCGCCGGACGGGACCTCCATGACGAACGCCGTGATCGACCAGATCACGAGCAGGGTGGACACCTGCCCGGTGGACACGCCGTGGTCACGGAAGAGCAGCGAATAAACCGCATACAGCGGAATGAGATCGCGGACCGCGTAGAAGCCGATCATCCGACCGGCGAGGCCTCTGGGCAGGCGGCTCATCGCCGCCCCCACAGGTGCAGGGAGTCGACCGCGGTGGCCGAGCGGTCGGTGCTAGGTCAAGGCTGGGCAGCAGGGTAGATCACGGTTCGACCCTCACAGCCACGCGCCGCACCTGTCAACCGAAAAGGTCGACGATCGACGGCCCCGCTCACCGATCATCTGGCCAGGTCCAGCCGCATGATCGGCCGGGTGGAGCTGCGGCGCTCGACCTCGGTGAACCCTCCGGCCTGGAACATTGCGCGGGTGCCGTAATAGAGCTCGGCATTCTGACGGCGCCCGCCCAGCGGATCGACTGGATATCCCTCGAGAGCAGCGGCGCCATGCTGCTTAGCGAAGGGGATCGCCGCGTCGAGCAACGCGGACGCCACTCCGTGTCCGCGGTGACCACGTCCGATGTAGAAGCAGGTCACGGCCCAGACGGCGGGGTCGTCGAGATCCGCCGGCTTGGTGGTGCGCGACCGAAGGACGCGGCCGTACTCCAGCCTGGGAGCGACCGCACACCAGCCGGCGGGAACGCCATCCTCGTCGTAGCCCAGCAGTCCCGGCGGGGGATCCTGGTCGAGACGGGCTCGCAGTCCGCGCCGGTTCATTGCGCCGCTATCGCGGCAACCCTCGCTGTACTCCTTCGAGGTCGTACGGAAGTACATGCACCAGCAGCCACTGGAGGCACCATTTGGCCCGAACAGATCCTCCATATCCGCCCAGCTATCGGCTGTGGCCGGCTCGATCCGCATGCCAACCAGTCTCGCGGCCGCCACCGACAAGACGAGCCGACCCGGCTAGCCCGCCGGTTCCCAGACCGCCTGGTCATGTGCGAACAGGACACGTGCGGGATCAAGGCTCAGCACCCGGTCGATCCATGCCGGATAGACAGGCAGCGGCTCAGCCAGCCCATCTCGCCTAGCCCGCGCGGCGAGCTGGTCGCTTCCGAAATCGGCGGACGAGTCGTGTGTCTGCCCGGCGAGAACCACCGTGCCGTCGGCGCAGCGGACAGCCAGACTTTGGTGGCCCGCGGTATGCCCTGGCGTCGCGAGGATCCAGACACCGGGGAAGATCTCGGTCTCGCCGTCCAGCTCTTCGTACGTCGCTCCTGGATGGTCGATCAGCTGAGGCATTGTGTAGTCGGACGTCGTACGCGCCTCGGCGAGCTCGTGCCGCTGAGTGAAGACCGGACGGCCGGCCAGCAGAGGATTGCCGCCGCAATGGTCGAAGTGCAGGTGGCAGTTGACCACCCAACGGACACGCTCGACATCAAGGCCGGCGTCGGCAAGTGCGCGATCGAGCGGCCGCCGCGAAGGCCGGTAGTGCGCGTCGACCTCGGGATCCCCGCTGCCCAAGCCGGTGTCGAAAAGCAGCACCCAGTCGCCGAGGTCAACGACATAGCCGAGGCACGGTTCTACGCGCGGCCGACCGGTGACCGTCTCCGCGCCGGGCCGGACGAAATAGCCAAAGTCGACTCGTCTGACGTCCCCGACCGTAAGCACGCCGCCAATCCAACCACTGATCATCTGCCCGTCATCCCGGCCGCCAGTCGGTGCGTCCTCGAGGGCAGGGGCTCCGTGGTCACAGTCGTGGCATCGTCCTCGTCCAACGAACGATTCCCGGCCGGGCGCCGCTGCCAACAAAGAGGTGGAGAGCAGGCAACGGATGCGTCCTACCTCTTGTACGCCACCCCCTCTTGGGATGCGATGGGTTACATCGCAGCCTCAATGAGGAGGTACATATGTCTACGAAACGGATAGGGGGATATAGGTAAGTGCGCAACCCGGACGTGCCCGGTCCGGGATGTGAGACGTGGTCGTCGGTGGGTGTCCGCGCGGGTCTGAAGCATCGTTGCGTTCTCTTTGCTCTCGACCTTGGCCCGCCACCCGGCCGCTCTAAGGC
>DASYTV010000273.1:0-6456 GCA_036001885.1 Actinomycetes bacterium | reverse complement strand
CTTCACGCACGAACCCGAGCTTCTCCAGGACGCGTGCCGATGCCGCGTTGCGCGTATCGGTCTCGGCCTGGACCCGATTCAGATCCAGAGTGGCGAATGCCCACTGCAGCAAGGCGCGCGCGGCCTCCGTCGCGTAGCCGTAACCCCAAGCCGCATCGTCGAGGCAGTAGCCCATCGACGCGCTGCGGTAGTCCGGATTCCATCGGACCAGACCACACCATCCGATGAAGGCTCCGTCGGAGACACGCTCGATGGCCAGTCGAGCCCCGCTGCTTTCCGCCGCCATCTCCCGGCAAGCAGCGATGAAGCGCTCGGCTCGCTCGCGTTCGCTCCAGGGCGGCGCGTCCCAGTAGCGCAGCACGTAGGCGCTGCTGTGCAGCGCGAAGAGGGCGTTCGCGTCCGCGTCGTTGAAGGGACGCAGTAGCAGGCGAGCGGTGTGCAGCGTGGGGGTGGGCAGGGACATGCGTGCCATGTTGCCTCGTCATAAGGGTGGCCGGGCAACCGCGCATGCGATGCCTGTCACAACCGGGCTTCTCAGGGGCGGACAAGAAGGGCGTGCCCGCTCATCGGCATGACGGAGGGCGGACAGCGGCAGATGCGAGAGGGCCGCAACATCGAGGAGTGACGCATCCAATCGGACACCTGTCGCCCGCCCGGGCACGGGTGATCCGGCGCGATCCGTCGGTCTGGTCGGACTGCTTGCGGACGCGGAAGCGGAGGAGGGTCGCGTCGCCTGACCGCGTGCTGCTGAGCGGTTCCAGGTCTGTCCTCGCAACGCCCGGGGACGAGAAGCGGATGCCGTCGCCGAGCAGCACCGGCAGCACATACACCAGGATCTCGTCGACGAGCCCCCGCTGCAGGCACTGGCTGGCCACGTCGGCGCCGAGGATTTCGAGGTTCTTGCCGCCCGCAGCGTCCAGTGCGGTGGCGACCGCTTCCCCGATGTCGCCGGAGAGGATCGTGACCTCCGGGTCCGGCGGATCCAGCGGTCTATGGGTGAGGAGGAACATCGGTCCGGAGAAGGGGTAGTCGATGCTGCCCGGCTCCTCGGCCTCCATCCGGTCGCCTACCTCCCAGGTCCGCCGGCCGACGAGCATGGCGCCGGTGGCCGCGGCGACCTCCGCGAAATCGTCCGGTGCCACGAAGTCGGCGAGAGCGCGACCACCGCCCCAGTCCATCGAGTGGCCGGGACCCGCGATGAAGCCGTCAAGCGACATACACCTATTCACGACTACCTTGCCGCTCATTTCACAGCCGCCATCCTTGGGTCGTCACCGCACGGCTGGCGCTTCCTGAGCTGACCTGCCGGGTCTCAGCGCCACGAGTTCAGATCGTTGCTCCGATCGGGGCGTACGGCAAGTGCCGCCTCAGTGCGTCTCACGTGACGCCTGGCGGCCGGAGCGGATAGCGACATGCAACATCCGCATATCAACCATGGTCGTCCGATTGAAGCGCAACGCCGTCCGCTGCTTCCTAAGTTCCTTGATCTCGTCACTCAACTCATTGACCAGTCCGAAGAAGCCGTCGTCGGCAAGCTGGTGGGCCTTCCACCGTCTACGCGCCTCAGCGCTCTTGGCTTCGAGATCCTCGATCCTCAGTTCGATGTCACTCCGGTGAGCCTCCAGCGGGTCAAGGTTCGGCACCCTGCTCAGCATTTCCTCCACGTAGGCGTTGGCAAGGGTTTGTACGGCCTCGTATGACCTCGACACCTCGCCACACCCTCCACCCACCCGACTACAGCGCCAGTAATCCTTGTCCCTACCGCCAGTGCCCTTGTATGCCCGCTGCGCTTGCATCCGCGCTCCGCAGCTGTCACATCTCACCAGCCCCGACAGCACGCGAGCCTTGGGCGTGGTCCAGACCACGCCCAAGAGCTCGGGCTCGGACCACCCGCGGCCCGAGGCCGCCTCGCGGTGTTAGGCCCCTGTAGAGATGCGGTCCTTCGACCGAGCAGCGCTGGCAGGCTTCCCAGCTTCGCCATTAGCGGCGGCCGCATCGCCGTGAGCAGCACCGTTGCCCGGGGTCTCGCCGTTGCTGCGCTCGCCGACGCCATCCGCGGGTAGCGCCGTCGGCGCGCCGCCCACACCGCCTGCAAGCGCAAGGGCGGTGAGGTCGGGTGGGACGTTCGCGCCGGACCGGCGCGCGTCAAACACCGCCCGCTCCGCGCTTCGGCTCTGCTCTTCGACATGCCAGCGAACCTGCTTGAGCTGTTCATCACCGTCGGTCCGCTGAGGCTCCGCATCCTTGTGTTTGCGAAACGCCGTCGTGCCGCGGCTCAGGTCATGCCCGATCGAATAGGCCTCGATCTCGACCGTCGATCCCTCGCGGTCGGCCGTATCCCATGGCCGCACTCGCATCCGGCCGGCGACCAGCAACGGATCTCCTCTCTTCACCGAGCTGGAGACGTTGTCGGCAAGTCCACGCCAGCAGGTGACAGTGACGAAGTTGTGGTCAGCGTCGTACCAGCCCTTGCCGCGCTCCCACCGCCTAACGGTGGACAGCAGGCGGAAGCTGACCACACTCGCGCCCCTGGCCTCGCCCTTCTTGAGGTCAGTGACGACGACTCCGGACATCGCGATCATGGTCTCATTCATTTGGATCTCCCCTGTGTCGGTGCGTATGGGATTCGCTGCACCGACCGTGCCGCACCTGGAGACTCCACGACGGAACGACCATCCGCTCTGGGGATAACTCGCCCGAAATCTCGACCCTGTGGAAGGTTGCGCGCCGACGCACGGACGTACGGATCTACTCCCCCGCCGCGACGCGTACCTGCGTCCATGCCTGGCGGTACCGCTCGATCTCGGTCGCCACGGGAGCGAGAACCCAGCGCTCGGCCACCTCGCCAACGGCGACGCGAAGCCGTGCCGACGCGCGCCGCGCCCTTCGTCGGGCGCCGACCGCGATCAGCGGTCTGACCACGATCGCCAGAAGCAGCCCGGCAGCCGCTCCACCCAGGACGAGCAGCGTCGGCACCGGCCAACCCGCAAGCTCGGGCGTGGGCGGCTCGGGGGCCTTGAGGAAGCCGAAGCCCGCGAGCACCGCCAGCCAGATGAGGCCGAAGAGAAGCGCCGTGGCGAACAGCCACTGCACTGCTCCGACCGCCGACCACCAGCGCGGTGAGCGGTCGATGCCGAGGTCGGTAGTGCCGACGGCGTGGTCGAGTCCCTCGGCCAGCTCCGCCTCGTTGCTGTGCGCCGCGCCGCGTACAGCACCGGCCCAAGGCAGTGGGAGCCCGCGGCTTGCGGCGTCACCCACGGCGCGCAGGGCGGTTCGCGCCTGGGACCTTGCGATCGAGTCGGGCGCTGGCAGCGATGTACGCGGCGGCCTCGGCGCCTGGCCCGGATCCGCCAAAGCCTCATGGGAGGCGGCGTTCGGCCGGCGGCCGAAGCTGCCAAGATGCAGGCGCCGCAGGGGGTCGGGCCGCAGCCGTTTGAGCCAGCGCGTCAACGGCCAGCCGGTGGCAAGAGCGCCTCGGAAGCGGTGCGCTGCCTCGACCGCATCGAGCACCGCCGGCACGCCGGCTGCTCTCCCCAATGCCGAGACAAGGGCGGTACGAGTGTGCCGGTCGATGTCGGGCGCCTTGCCGTCGCCGCATTGCTCGGCGAGCTCTCCTGCGACTCTCGCGACGTCGGCCAGCAGCCGCTCGCCGGCTGCACGCTTCTCCTGTACGCGACTCGCCAGCGCGCCGCGGAGGGCCGGGATGCCCGCACCGGTCGCCGTCGAGGTCGCGAGGATCTCAACACCCGCGAGCCCGTCGGCGACCACCAGCTTCCGCAGGTCAGCCACGCACTGCTGGACCGCGGCGGGCGCCAGCCGGTCGACTTGATTGAGGACGCAAAGCGTGACCAGCGCATGCGTGGCCAGTGGCCGCAGGTAGCCCTCATGGAGGGAAGCATCGGCATATTTCTGCGGATCGACGACCCAGACGAGGAGGTCGACGAGCTTGACCAGGCGATCCACCTCGAGCCGGTGCGTGATGTCGGTTGAGTCCTGGTCGGGTAGATCGAGCAGGATCAAGCCGTCGAGCTCGTTCTGGCTGCCGGAGTCGAGGACCGTCTCGCGCCCGAGCTGGTGGCGCCGAGGGATACCGAGCCAGTCCAGCAATGGCTGCGCACCCTCCGGGCCCCACACGCAGGCAAGCGGATGAGCGGTCGTGGGGCGGCGTACCCCGATTCGTGACAGCTCGACCCCGGCGATCGCATTGAAGAGGGACGACTTGCCCGATCCGGTCGGACCAGCGAGCGCGACAACAGTGTGCTCTCCGGACAGCCTGAGGCGCTCTCCTGCCCGTGCGACAACGGCTTGCGCTCGGCCGAGCACGTCGGCGTCCAACCGCCCGTCGCAGAGGGTGAGTGCGCGATCGAGCGCCGTGAGCCGCCGGGCGAGGCCGGATCCGGTCGCCGGGAACGCATCTGCAGCGGTCGCTTGAGCCGTCATGCTCTTGCGCTCCGGGCCGCATCGATGGCTGCCTGTTGGCTACGGAACCAGCCGCCAAGGCTGGGGTCTACGTGCGCCCGGTCGAGCAGGTCGGTGAACCTCTGGGCATCCTGCGAGAGCAGCTTTTCGACTCGTTCGTTCAGGTTGCGCCTCGCGTCGGCGGCAAGTTCTCGGACGGCCTGGTCACCGAAGATAGCCTCGAGGAGCTTCTGGCTGAGCACCCCGGTGCCGGCCGCGACGCCGACCTCTGCGCCCGTCAGACCGGCGGTGTGTGCAAAGACAACGATCATGACGAGTACGCCGACACCGTTGACACCGAGGGAGAGGAAGCGGGCGGTCGTTCGCTTGGACGCCCCGACGCTGCGCACCAGATCGAGCACGTAGCCCTGCCATGCGCGAACCTCGCCGGCCGCGCTCTCGCGCAGGTCGGCGCTAGCTCGGCCGGCGTCGATCTCGTCCTCGGTCAGTAATGCACTGCCGGCGGGGTCGGCTCGCCACGATTCGACCGTTCGTTCGGCGGCCTCGTCGGCAGCAGACCCGATCAGCGCTTCCACTCCAGTTTCCAGTGCGATCTGTAGGTCCGTGCCGGGCCGCGGTTTCCCGCGCACCGCTGCACTGACCCGATCGCGGATCCGGCTGACGTACCCCTGCAGTGACCGCAGGAACTCGCCGGTCCCGACGAACTCCTGCCATCGCGCAAGCACCTCGCCGCGTAGCAACGTCCCGTCACTGAGGCCGTCGCCGACCTGGCGTACCGCGTGGTTGTACGCGGCATCGACCTGGGCGCGAAGGCGTGCAGACGCATCGAGCTGGGTGTCAGCGGCATCGGCGAGTCCCATGATCCGGTCGCTGAAGCTGTCCAGGGCGCCGTCCAGAGTCCGGCGGACCACCCGGCTGCGCTGCTCCGCATCAGCAGCGAGTCCTTCCAGCCAAATCCGGACCGGCTCGATCGCGGGCGGGGGAAGCAGCCGGTCTGCATCCAGCGGGCACTCGGGTACGACGAAAAGCGGCGCCTCACCGAGACCGTGACTCGCCAGCATTCTCGCAAGATGCGCCGTGACCTCGTCGGTCGCCTCGGGGGGCACGCGGTCGAGTACGACCGCGATGGCGGCACTGCGCTCCTGAGCGGCGGCGAGGAAGTCCCAGGGCACCGCGTCGGCGTATCTCGCTGCCGTCGTGACGAAGATCCACAGATCCGCAGCGGCCAACAACTGGATCGCCAGCTCACGGTTTTCGGTGACGACCGAGTCGATGTCCGGCGCGTCGAGCAGCGCTAGACCGGCAGGGAGGCTGGCCACGGGAACGACATGCAGCGTCATGTGCGGGGGTTCCGTGGTCCCAGATGCCGCCCCGGTGGTACGCGAGAGTCCGGGCAGGATTCGCTGCGACGTGAACCACTCTTGCTCTTGTGGATTGCAAACCAGGACGGGGGCCCTTGTCGTGGGCCGCAATACCCCAGGTGCGGAGACGGCCGCACCGACGAGTGAGTTGATGAGCGTCGACTTGCCAGCGCCGGTCGAGCCGCCGACGACGGCGAGGAGCGGGGCGTCGAGTTGGCGCAACCTCGGGATGACGTAATCGTCAAGCTGATCGACGAGGCGCTTCAGCTCCTTCCTTGCCTCGTCCGCCCGGGCGACCTGGAGGGGCAGGCGTGCACCACTCGCCCGATCACGCAGTTCAACCAGTGCGCCGAGCAATCTTTCGTGGGGACCAGCGGAGGTCACGACTCCGATCATGCACGCCCTTTACGAAGGAGTTTCCGAAGATTGCATGAACACGCTTGAACCGCATCATGCATCCCTCCGAGTCCGTACGGAGGGTTTCTTGATGTCAGATTCACCACAATGGCCGTGGGCCGGGCGCTTTCGCGGGACGCTGTCCGTGGCCATGAAAAAGTCCCCACTGGTGGCCAGGTCTGAGTCCCCGGTTTTGGCCAGGTAGAAGTCCCCACTCTTCGTTCGTCGTGTCGCATGGGCTTTGAGGCCCTGCGTGGTGACGGTGGCGGTGCCAACCAGC
>DASYTV010000272.1:0-11217 GCA_036001885.1 Actinomycetes bacterium | reverse complement strand
AATGTCTGGGCGTCGTGGTGTTCGCCGTGCCGGGCGGAGGCGCCGGGGCTTCAAAAGGTATCCACCGAGCTCGCCGGGCAGGGGGTTCGCTTCGTCGGCATCGACACCCGCGACACCAACGACAACGCGAGGGCGTTCGAGCGGCGCTTCGGCATCACCTACCCCAGCATCATCGACGAGGATGGAGCGCTGCTGCTGAGGTTTAACGAGACGCTGCCCCCACAGGCCATCCCGACCACGCTGGTCATCGACAAGGATGGCCGGATGGCAGCCCGTGCGCTCAAACCGCTCACCGAGGAGCAGCTGCGCGAGCTCGTCCGATCGGTCCTCGATTCCGGTGCCACATGACCGCGTCTGCCACCGTTGACGTTGTCACCGACGGCTCCTTGCTCGTCGCGCTGCCGGTCGCGCTCGTAGCGGGACTCGTCTCGTTCGTGTCTCCGTGTGTACTGCCGCTGGTGCCCGGCTACCTGTCGTACGTCACCGGTATGTCGGGTGCCGACCTCGCAGAACAGCGGCGCGGCCGCATCCTCGCCGGGACCGCACTCTTCGTCCTCGGGTTCACCGTTGTGTTCGCATCATTCGGTGCGTTCTTCGGCTATGTCGGCGCGGATCTGCTCGAGCATCAGACCGTCATCAACCGGGCGCTCGGCGTGCTGATCATCGTCTTCGGGTTGGTGTTCATCGGCTTGATCCCAGGCCTGCAGCGTGACTGGCACATCCATCACGCGCCGGCCGCCGGCCTCGCCGGCGCACCGGTCCTCGGAGCGCTGTTCGGGATCGGCTGGACACCCTGCATCGGGCCGACCCTCGGTGCGGTCCAGACGCTGGCGTTCACCAGCGCGAGCGCCGGCCGCGGCGCCATGCTCACGATCGCTTACTCCCTCGGGCTGGGCGTGCCCTTCGTGATCGCGGCTGTTGCGTTTCGCCGTGCTCTCGGGGCCTTCGGCTGGGTGAAGGAGCACTATGTGTGGGTCATGCGGGTTGGCGGCGGAATGCTCATAGTGCTCGGTCTGCTGCTCGTGACCGGGCTGTGGAATGACCTCTCCGTCCAGCTGCGGGTCTGGACGTCGAGCTTCGAGACGGCGATCTGAGGCATGTCGTCGACCTCCCCGCGTCCGGTCCGGCAGTCGACCGAGCATCCGGTGTCCCCGTCCGAGCTTGGTCGAGGTTCCCCTGACGAGACGCTCGACGCAGCGGGCCCGGAGCAGGAACCGAGCATCGGCCAGGCCGGCTACGCCAACCCGCGTGACTACATCCCGTCGCCGCCGGCTCGGCTGGGCACCGTGGGTTGGGGGCGGTGGCTCTGGCGCCAGCTCACCTCGATGCGCGTCTCCCTGATCCTGCTCTTCCTGCTGGCCCTCGCGGCCGTACCGGGCTCGATCTTTCCGCAGCGAGCGGTCAACCCGATCGCGGTCAGTGACTATTTCCGTGAACACCCCCACCTGGCACCGTTCCTGGACCGGCTGTCGCTCTTCAACGTCTTCGCAGCCCCGTGGTTCGCGGCGATCTACCTTCTGCTGTTCATCTCGCTGGTCGGTTGCGTCATCCCGCGCATGATCCAGCACCTCCTGACAGCCCGAGCCCACCCGCCGGGCGCGCCGCGGCGTCTCGACCGGCTCCCCGTCCACCGCAGCTGGATCACGGCTGCGACACCGGGCCAGGTCCACGCCACCGCTCGCGAGGTTCTAAGTGACCGGCACTTCAGGGTGGCCGACAGTCCCGCGCGGGAGGACCCAGCCGGCGAACCCCTCAGTGCCGCGTCCAAAGCAGCGGGGCAGCTGAGGCCCGCCATCGCCGCGATCAGCGCAGAGAAGGGCTACCTCCGCGAGCTGGGCAACCTGCTTTTCCATGTCGCCCTGGTTCTGCTGCTCGTCGCCTTCGCGATGGGCAAGCTGTCCGGCTACCGAGCCAGCGTGCTCGTCGTCGAAGGGCAGGGCTTCGCCAACACGGTCACTCAGTTCGACAGCTTCAACCCCGGGCGGCTGTTCGACACATCGTCGCTGCCACCGTTCTCGCTCCGGCTGGATCGGTTCATCGCGGACTACGATCTGGCGACCGCGGCACCGACCCGGTTCGTCGGCCAGGTGACGTACAAGAAGGATCCCGATGCGCCGGCGCAGGCCCGCGAGATTCGGGTGAACCATCCGCTTCAGGTCGGGGGGACGAAAGTCTTCCTCGGCGCGCGCGGATACGCGGCGGTCGTCAGCGTGCGCAACGCCAACGGCGAGGTTGTCTTCAGACAGGCCGTCCCGTTCTTGACCCAGGACGTCACCACGATGACCGGGCAGGGGGTCATCAAGGTCCCCGATGCAGGGCAGACGCAGCTGGGCTTTCAGGGATTCTTGCTGCCGACCGCCGTGGTAGATCCGGTGCGCGGACCGATGTCGGTCTTCCCTGCTTTGAAGCACCCGCAGCTCTACATCACCGGCTGGAAGGGCGATCTGGGGGTCGA
Source organism: Actinomycetes bacterium (assembly GCA_036001885.1). Taxonomy (GTDB): domain Bacteria; phylum Actinomycetota; class Actinomycetes; order JAKEEW01; family JAKEEW01; genus DASYTV01. The sequence goes on along the minus strand of DASYTV010000272.1, from coordinate 8,762 downwards.
CTCCGGCGTACCGCAGTCCGTCTACCGGCTCGAGACCAAGAAGCTGACGCAGTTGCGAGACGAGAAGGAGCCGGACCAGCCGTGGGCTGTCGCTCTCTCCCCCGGGGAGTCGGCGCAGCTCCCAGGAGGCCTTGGGTCGATCACCTTGGACGGGGTGCGGCCGTGGGTCAATCTCGACATGGCGGACGACCCCGGTCTGGCACCGGCGCTGACCGCCGCAGTTCTCGCATTGCTTGGGCTGATGCTGTCCCTTGGCATCAGGCGGCGCCGGGTCTGGGTCCGCGCGACGGCATCCGACGACGGGCGTACGGTAGTCGAGATCGGCGCGCTTGCACCCACCGAGTCGGCCGCACTCGACCCTGAAGTCGACCGGCTCGCGACGGCGCTGCGCGCCGGCTTGCCTCGAGCCGAAGACGGCGAACTGCACGGTCGCGACAAGACGCCGGACGCGCGCGTCCGGCCCGACGACGGAGACTGACTCGATGCCAGATGCAGACACGCTCGCCTCGATCAGCTACAACCTGATCGTCTCGGCCGCGGTCGTCTATGCACTCGCCATGGTGATGTTCGCCGCCGAGTGGGCGTTCGGCAGGCGCGGCCTTGCCGCCCGCGGCGTGCGGGCGCAGGCGTCGGCCTCTTCTGGGTCAACGGGCGGCGGCGCGGGCGTTCCCTCGCAGGCCATACGGTCGGCCGAAGGCAGCACCGTCGCCGTGCTCGATCCCCCCACGACCTCGCGTGACCCAGGGCGGCCGAGCTCGTCCGGCCCCCCAACGGCCGCCGGGCGAGCCCCGGACGATCTCGACCGTGCGGTTAAGTACGGGCGGATCGGGCTGTCCCTGACTGTGCTCGCGTTCGTGCTGCACACGGCCGGGCTCGTGACACGAGGGGTGTCAGCCGGCAGGGTCCCGTGGGGCAACATGTACGAGTTCCTGACGTCCGGATCGGCCGTTGCCATGGCGGTGTTCCTGTTCCTGTTCTGGCGCGGACAGGATGTCCGGTGGCTCGGCGCGTTCGTGGTCACCCCGGTCTTGCTGGCGTTGGGACTCGCCACCACGGTGTTGTACGTCAGGTCCACGCAGCTGATGCCCGCCCTGCATTCCTATTGGCTTGCGATCCACGTGGTCGCGGCGGTCATCGCGACCGGTCTGCTGACGGTCGGCACCGTTGCCACCGCCTTGCACCTGTTCGCGGCGCGGCGGGAGGCCGGCGGCCGTCCGTTGCCCTACGTTGGCACTCGCCAGCTGCCTGGGGCGGCGGTCCTCGACCAGCTGGCCTACCGGATCTATGCCTTCGCGTTTCCGATCTGGACCTTCGCAATCATTGCGGGTGCGATCTGGGCGGAGAGTGCATGGAACCGCTACTGGGGCTGGGATCCCAAGGAGACCTGGTCGTTCATCACCTGGGTTGTGTTCGCCGCTTACCTCCATGCCCGCGCGACCGCGGGCTGGAAGGGCCGCTCCGCAGCGATCATCGCGCTGGTGGGCTACGCCTGCCTGATCTTCAACTTCATTGGCGTGAACATCTGGATCGTCGGCCTCCACTCCTACGCCGGCGTCTGACGGTCCGGCATGCCGCACCGGGCGGCCGCCACGGGCTGCGCAGACGGACTCGCGCCGGGAGCAGGACCAAGCTGATTGGGCAGGGTTAGGAGAGCTGGAGAGACATCTCGATCTCCTTGAAGGCGGGATCGAGAGGGTAGGGCTGGACGTTCCCGGTCTCGGCGAAACCGCGGCGGGTGTAGAACCGCCGCGCTGCCTCGTTGTCCTCACGTACCTCGAGAACCAGCCGCGCGACCGGGCCTCGTTCCGTCCCCAGTCCAGCACGGCGTCGAGCAAGCGGTCGGCGACTCCGGCGGCGCGACCCCGGAAGTCCGGTGCGACATAGACGGCGAGCACCCATCCGTCCCGGGTGCCATCCCTGTACCCGGTCATCGTGCCGACCCAGCGGCCGTCTGCGGCCTCGGCCACCCATTTGGTGGTGCTTTGCCCCTGGACGCTCCGCGCGGTCCTGGCCTGCCACTCGTCAGCCGAAAGGCGCACTGCATCTTCATAGCGCTCGCCGAATGCGATCGGCGTGTCCTTGAGCGCCTCCAGTCGCAGGTCGCGAACCTTCTCCCACTCCTCGGATCGCACCGGCCGGATGCGTACGCCCATGCGCCCATCCTCGGATACGGCTGGGCCGCGTCGCATCGCATTATTCGCCGCGCAGGTCGCTGCGCTCCCGGCTGAGAGAGACCGCTGTCGGCCAGTGAGACGGCCCAATGTCCCGTTAACGAAGTCTCTTTGCGTCTGCCCGGTCCCGCCGGTGCGCACCCCACGAAAACGCTCTGCGCTGCTCCACGTTTCCGCGGGGACCCCGCAAGTACACACTGGCGGCGTTCTCGCTCGCCCACGTAGCGCCGCTACGAGGGCTCGCTGCGGCCTTGCCATGCATCCAGCGGTCCTCGGGCATCCGTCAAAGGACGTCGTTAACGGGACACTAGCGGCCCGGCGGGGGCGAGCCGTCGCCGTTGCCCGACTCGTCGTGCAGGTCCTGCTCGTCACGACGGCGAAGATCCTCTTCCCATTGCTTGAGCATTCGCTCTTGCTCGGCGTCCTGGCGCCGGAGCTGGTCGAGAAAGTCCGGGTCGTCATCCGGACCGAGCGGCCGGGCCGATCGGCCTGTGGCCGGGCTGCTCGAGCGAGTGGGCTGCGCACCTTCGGCCGCGGTGGCGCGTGGCCGGCCCGCGAAGAGCCAGGCGATAGCGCCCACGAGCGGTGCGATGACGATCAGAATGATCCACGCGAGCTTGGGCAGATGCCGTGCCTCGTCCTCGGAGGTCTGGATGCAGTCGATGAGGGCGAAGATCTCGAGCCCGATCAGCAGCAGGACGGGCAGATACCGCATCGAACACCTTCTTCACACCTACTGGAGCTGGTTGTGCGACCCCGACTCCTGCAGCCTCGGCAGTTCCAACGGCTGCAGTCCGCGGGGGCCTGCCGTCCAGCGTAGGCCACAGTCGCCGGACTGCCCTGCCCAGAAAGTTCGCCCGCCCGAGTACCGGCGCTTTGACGCCGATGTCGAGCGGGCGGATGGAGCAAGTCGAGGTCTGCCGTACGGCTCGTCCCCTGGCTTCTCGGCCGATTAGCGGCCGAGGCGGGTGGCGAGGGTGCGGGCGCGGTCGGTCAGTTGCGACTGCGACCGCCGGGCCTCGCGGCGGAGTTCGAGCCGACGCTCCTTGGCAAGGTCGAGAGTGATCATCCCGGTACCCCCTTCGTGTTCTAGCTGAACCCACTGGATCCTAGGTCGTCCACGGGCCCTGACCTGCAATTCTTAGAACAGAAGCACCATGTCCTTTATTCCGCTATTCTGAGAAGCGAATCGACCTTGGATCGAAGGGCCGCGCCGACGTGGACACGGTGGATCGGAAGCTGATCGAAGCCCTGCGGACCAACGCACGGGCTAGCTACGCGGAGCTGGGCCGGCTCGTCGGCCTGTCAGGGCCGAGCGTCACCGACCGCGTGAATCGACTTGAACAGTCCGGTGTGATCAGCGGCTACCACGCGCGGGTCGACCCCGTCGCCATCGGCTACGGCGTGACGGCGCTCATCGGTGTCCTGCTCTCGGACTCCGCTGACCAGGATGACGTGGCGCGCCGGCTCCGCGACGTCAGGGAAATCGAGGACTGCTGGTTCATCGCCGGCGAGGAGACATTCGTCGCGAAGGTTCGCACGGCGGATGTGATCAGCCTCGAGCGCCTTCTCGGTCGGCTGATCGGAATCCGAGGTGTCGCGCGGACGAGGACCACCGTGGTGCTGTCGACGAAATGGGAACAGCGCACCCCAGGACCCGCCGATCCGGCGCCGATCGCCTAGTGCCGCTTGAGCTCCGCCTCACTCGCTCGGCCGCGGGAAGTCTCCGTCGACATCCTCTGCCGCTGCCGAAGCGTCCATGCGTTCCCTCATCCGGCGTACCCGGTCGGAGAGCGCACCTGACATGGCGTCGCGTTGCCGGGACAACACGACAAAGCTGATGAGCCCGGACGCCAGAGCGGCGAGCGCGACCAGGAGCAACCCCCGGGCGCCCAGAAGATAGAGCACCCACAGGGCCACGACGAACAGCGTTATTCGCGACAGGGTGTACGCGACGGCAGGGTGCGCCTTCACAGCCCAAGTGAAACACACGGCGAGTGAGACCGGCGCCGGCTGGCGCCTTGACTCTCAGATCGCGAGGCCGATCGCAAGAAGCAGCCCGAAGACGAGCTGAAGCCGCCCCGTTTCCTTGAGTACGGGGATCAGGCCGGCGCCGCGGGCGGAGGACAGCACCCGGCGAACCGGCGGCATGGCGAGTGGTGCAGCCAGCAATGCGAGCAGAGCCCACGGTCGGAAGATCGCAATGCCGATGACGATGGCGAAGGAGAGCACGATCGCGCCGACATAGGCCAACCGGGTCCGGCGGTCGCCGAGGCGGACCGCCAATGTCCGCTTGCCTGAGGCCAGATCGGTGGGGATGTCCCTGAGATTGTTGGTGAGCAGCAACGCGCAGGCGAGCAGCCCGATCGGCAGCGCGGCGGCCACGGCAAGACCGGTGATCCGCTCGCACTGGACGTAGGCGGTGCCCACCACCGCGACGAGACCGAAGAAGACGAATACGGCCGCCTCGCCGAGGCCGCGATATCCGTACGGTCGTGGTCCGCCGGTATAGAACCACGCGGCTGCAAGCGCGGCCGCGCCCACCGCGATAAGCCACCAGGATGTGAGCGCTGCGAGCCAGAGCCCGGCCGCTGCCGCAACCGCGAAGGACGCGAACGCGGCAAGCCGCACAGCATCCGGTTGTGCCGTGCCGGAGCCGACAAGCCGGAACGGACCGATACGGTCGGCGTCGGTGCCGCGGATCCCGTCCGAGTAGTCGTTGGCGTAGTTCACGCCCACTTGTAGCGCGAGCGCAACCACCAATGCGAGGAATGCCCGCCCGGGCGCCGCTGCGCCGGCGGCAGCGGCCGCGCCGGTGCCGACGGCAACAGGGGCGACCGCGGCGGGCAACGTCCGTGGGCGTGCCCCTGCCACCCATTCCGCCACGCTAACCACGCCGGACAGCCTCCCTGACGCGTGACCGGTCGAGCTTGCCGGTCGGCAGCCTGGGCAGCGTGGTGGCGACGACCACCTCGCGTGGTGCCTGCACCGCTCCCAGCCTGTCCGCCACCCACCGACGTACGTCCTCGAGAGCCGGTACCTCGCCCGAAGCCACCGGCACCACTACAGCGACGACGCGTTCCCCCCACTCACGATCCGGCCGTCCGATGACTGCGGCTGCCGCTATCCCCGGATGTGCGGACAGCACGGTCTCGACCGCCACGGGATCGACGACGACGCCCCCGCTGAGGATGGCATCGTCGGCGCGGCCGAGCACGACGAGCCGGCCGTCCCGGTCGATCCGCCCCCGGTCCGAGGTGCGGAACCTGCCCCGAATGAAAGCCGCCTCCGTGGCGGCCGGATCCAGTCGGTAACCAGCCGCGAGGGTGGGGCCCGACAGCTCGACGATCCCGTCCGTCCCCACCTCGATGCCGACGCCGGCCAGCGGCACGCCGTCGTAGATGCAGCCACCGGCGGTCTCCGTCATCCCGTAGCTGCTGACGACTCGTACCCCCTCGTCCCGCGCCCTCCTCACCAGCTCGGCGGGCACGGCGGACCCACCGACCAAGATCGCGTTGTATGTCCGCAACGCGACCAGCACCTTCCCGCCGTGGTCGAGCAGCCGTCGCAGCTGCGTCGGGACGAGCGCCGTGTAACGGCGGTCGCCCGTCAGGACGCGGCTTCCTTCAGCGAATGCTGCCGGATCGAACCGCGCTGGCAGCTCCAGGGCGACCGGCGCCTCGCCGGCGACGATCGAGCGCACGAGCACTTGCACGCCGGCGATGTGCGTGGGCGGGAGAGCGAGCAGCCACTGCCCCGTCCCGCCGAGCCGATCGTGGGTGAGCCGGGCGGACGCGAGCAGGGCGGCAGCAGGCAGCAGGACCCCCTTCGGCCGGCCGGTGGACCCAGAGGTCGGCACCAGCAGAGCAACGTCGTCCCGTTCGAGCGGCAGCGCCGGCTGCACGGCACCAGCGATCAGGACCTGCTCCGGCCCCCGTGGGATGATCGCGACCGCCGGCCCACCGTCGTAGAGCGCATGTGACAGAGCGTGCAGGAGGTCCGGCTCGACTGCACACGGCCAGGTGTGGACAGCGAGCGCGCGCGGGGGCATGGGTCGTAAGCGTAAGGACGAGCGCCCGGTCACCGTGGTGTGGGGCTCCCCGCGCAAGCCGGCCGCGTACGCGGCGCCCTAGGCGCAAAGCCCGCGCACCCGGACATTAGGGTGGGCCTCCATGGGCGAGGCACAGCCGGAAGTGGCGACCACGACGATCAAGCCGGGCGCGGAATGGGTGCAAGCCGGCGACTACACCGATATCAGATACGACACCGCCGACGGGATTGCGAAGATCACGATCAACCGGCCGGAGGTCCGCAACGCGTTCCGGCCCCAGACCCTCTTCGAGCTACAGCACGCCTTCACCGTCGCCAGGGATGACGACCGCATCGGCGTGATCATCTTGACGGGCGCGGGAGGGCTGGCCTTCTGCTCCGGCGGCGACCAGCGAATCCGCGGTGACGACGGCTATCTCGGCGACGACGTCGTGGCCCACAAGGGGATCGGCCGACTCAACGTCCTCGACCTCCAGATCCAGATCCGAAGAACACCCAAGCCGGTGGTCGCCATGATCGCTGGGTACGCGATCGGCGGTGGTCATGTTCTCCACGTCTGCTGTGACCTGTCCATCGCGGCAGACAACGCGCGGTTCGGGCAAACCGGCCCGAAGGTCGGCTCGTTCGACGGCGGCTACGGCTCCGGCCTGCTCGCCCGAATCGTTGGGCAGAAGAAGGCGCGTGAGATCTGGTACCTCTGCCGCCAATACGACGCCGCGCGGGCGCTCGAGATGGGGTTGGTCAACACGGTCGTGCCGCTTGAGCAGCTCGAGATCGAGACTGTGGCCTGGTGCCGGGAGATGCTGCAGCTATCCCCGCTGGCGCTGCGCATGGTCAAGGCATCGATGAACGCAGCCGACGACGGACTGGCCGGCATCCAGCAGCTCGCGGGCGACGCGACCCTCCTCTTCTACATGACCGAGGAAGCGCAGGAAGGGCGCGACGCCTACGTCCAGAAGCGCAAGCCTGATTTCGGTAAGTTCCCTAAGCGGCCGTAGCCGGCACGCCGTTCCCGATCTGTCCTGCCTTGCCGCGCCGCTCGCGACCGTGAGGACCTCGTGATGATTGCTCACCGGCAGCCGGCGCCTTGCGGGCACCACAGCGCAGGCGCGCCCAGGACCGGAGAGGCCTGACGATGCGGACTGCCGTCTATGCCATTCCGATGCGGATGACGTTCCGCGGCCAGTCGCTGCGTACCGGGATGCTCATCGAAGGGCCCGCAGGCTGGGCGGAGTTCTCGCCATTTCCCGAGTACGGGCCCCAGGAGTCCGCGCGCTGGCTCGCGGCGGCAAGGGAGGCGGCGTTCTCGTCGTGGCCGGCTCCGGTTCGCTCGACGATCCCGGTGAATTGCATCGTGCCGGCGGTCGGTCCGCAGGAGGCTGCCGTGATCGTCGCCACCTCGGGTTGCCGTACCGCGAAGGTGAAGGTCGGCGAGCCCGGCCAGACCGAGCGAGACGACATTGATCGAGTGGAGGCCGTTCGCAACGCTCTCGGGTCGTCGGGACGGCTGCGGGTCGACGCGAACGGCGCGTGGTCGGCTGACGAAGCGGTACACATGATCACGTTGTTGTCCCGGTTCGACCTGGAATACGTCGAGCAGCCGTGCGCAACCCTCGACGAAATGGCGGCCGTCCGTAAGCAGGTGGACGTGCCGCTGGCGGCCGACGAGTCCATCCGGCGCGCGGCCGATCCGCTGCGGGTACGCGCCGCAGCGGCCGCCGACGTCGTCATACTGAAGGTCCAGCCCCTCGGCGGCGTGCGCCGCTCGCTCAAGGTGGCAGAGGCCTGTGGGCTGCCGGCCGTGGTGTCCTCCGCGTTGGAGACCTCCGTCGGCCTTGCCGCCGGCGTGGCGCTGGCGGCCGCATTGCCTGACCTGCCGTACGCTTGCGGGCTCGCCAGCCTCTCGCTGCTCTCTGCCGACGTGACCGCGCAGCCGCTGCTGCCCGTCGACGGAGAGGTCCCGGTTCGCCGCCCGATCCCCGATCCTGCGCTGCTCGATCGGATAGCCGCTCCGCACACCCTCACCGAGACCTGGCAGGCACGGCTGCACCAGGCCGAGTCGATACTCGACCCATGAGCGTCGGCGGCGACACACCGGGGCAGGCGACCGGCGGCACCTCGCAGTCTCGGCTGGCACCTTCAACGGCGCAGGCGCGTGTGCTCGTCGACGAGCTCGCCCGCTGCGGACTGCGGGAGGCGGTCATCGCCCCAGGATCCCGTTCGGCGCCATTGGGACTCGCGCTCTACGACGACCCGCGGGTTCGACTGCACGTGCGCATCGACGAGCGCTCCGCGGGTTTCCTCGCTATCGGGCTCGCGGCGGTCGCGCGCCGGCCGGTGGCACTGGTCTGTACGTCCGGCACCGCGGCGGCGAACCTCCACCCGGCGGTGCTTGAGGCCTCAGCGGCACACGTTCCCCTCATCGTCCTGACCGCGGATCGGCCGCCCGAGCTCAGGCAGACCGGCGCGAACCAGACTGTCGACCAGCTCAAACTCTTCGGCGCAGCCGTCCGCCTCTTCACCGAGGTCGGTGTGGCGGAG
>DASYTV010000271.1:0-3362 GCA_036001885.1 Actinomycetes bacterium | reverse complement strand
ACGCTGACCGACAGGGCAAAGGATGTGATCAAGTCCGGTGGTGAATGGATCTCGTCGGTCGAGCTCGAGAATGACCTGATGGCTCATCCCGCGGTCGTGGAAGCGACTGTGGTCGGCGTGCCCGACGAACGCTGGGGGGAGCGGCCGCTAGCAGCCGTAGTCCGAGCACCCGGCGAGTCGGTGACCGCGCAGGAGCTGCATGACTTCCTCGCCGGTCGAGTGGCGGCATGGCAGCTGCCCGAGCGCTGGACGTTCATCGACGAGGTGCCGAAGACATCGGTCGGGAAGTTCGACAAGAAGGCGGTCCGGCAGCGCTACGCCGACGGTGCTCTCGACGTAGACACGCTCTAACCTCAGGTCCGGCTAAATGGTGGTCGACATCCGCTCGACCAGCAGCGTGATGCGCTCCTCCACCTCCGGCGTCTCGGCGCGGCCCTGCAGGAAGAGCGCCGAGTCGCCCCGCCGCAGCCGCTCGTAGGCGTCAGCTGTCAACGAGGTCGTCGTGTACGTCACGATCGGCGTCTCTCGCAGCCGATCGTGAAGGCGCAGCCAGTCGACGATGCCTGGCCCGCTGGTTCTGGTCAGCATGAGGTCGACGACGACCAAGTCTGGCGTGGTGATGGCGGCCCGCAGGACCGCCTCCGACTCCGACGTCGAGTGGATGACCTGCATGCCACGTCGCTCGAGCCGGCTGCCGAAGGCCGTGGCCAAGGCCGCGTCGCCTTCGATGAGCAGCACGCGCGCCGGCCTGCCGTTCTTCCTGCCGTGCGGGGTCAGAGCACGCAACAGCGCGGCTGGGTCACTGCCGTACAGCGCGTCCGCGGCCACCTCGCCGATGCCCGCGGCGACGAGCAGCGGCACGCCCGCCTCGCTGGCCGAGTTGCGGATCGCCTGCAAGGCGGTGCGGGTGACCGGCCCGGTCAGCGGATCGACGAGCAGGGCACTTGGGCGCCGGCTCAGATAGGCCGTCAGGTCATGCGGCGTCGAGACGGGCACCGCCTGCCAACCCTTGGCCCGCAGTGCACTTGCGGTTTCCACATGCTGCTGCGGCCAGACCAGCAATGTAGGCGGCAATGCGGGCAACGAGTCGGAGTCGGAGATCACCGGGATCGACGTGAGCGTCGTGTGCATCTCGTACGGTGCCTGTCCGACCTGGGGCCCGGGCGCCGACTGGCTGCTCGCTGCCTGCGTCCTGGGTGTGTACTCCGGCTCTTGCGGTCGCGACGGCCCGGGGATCGAAGCGCCTCCGCCGGGTGCCGAGTCGGGTGGCTGCGGTTCGTCGGTCAGGGTCCGACCCGTGGCTTCGGCGACCGTCGCAGCGGGTTCCGGCGTCTCCTCCTGGGGGTGGTCGGGGAGGTCGGGGAGGTCGGGGAGGTCGGGGAGGTCTGGGAGGTCCACGTCACCCGTGGGCTCGGTCAGATTTGCATCGCTCTCCGGCAGATCCTGCGGTGGGATGATCGCTGGAGCTGCCGGCTCGCTGCTCTGCGGTTCGACCGACCGCACAGAAATCGGCAGCTCGATCGTGCAGCTCGTACCGTCGGCCGGCGAGCTATAGACCGTCATGGAGCCACCAAGCTGGTCGATGAGCCGCCGTGCAACCGGCATACCCACATCGATCGCGGAGCTCGAGCCCGCGGGCCGCTCGACGATGCGTGGTGGCATTCCCGTGCCGGTGCCTCGTACCACGATGCGCAACCGGTCGCCGCGCTGCTTGGCGGTTATGGTCACCGTCGACTGTGGCGGTGCAGATCGAGCGGCCGAGCTGAGCACGGTTGCGAGTGCCTGGACGAGCCGTTCCTCGTCGATATCGATCTCGATGGGGTCGGCGTCAACCGACACGAAGACGCCCGCGCCGTCGACGGCCGGTGTGACCGCGTCGACGGCCAACTGGACGAGCTTCAGTGCATCGGCGCGTTGCGTGAATGCGGCGCGGCTTGGCTCGTTGCGGTCCTGGTCGAGCGCTTCGCCGATGACGCGAATCAGTCGGTCAAAGCCGGCTGCGATCTCGTCTAGCGCTCCCGCTGCTTCGGGTGAGACCGGCCCGTACTCGGATGCGGCGACACGCGCGATGTCATTGCGAGCGCGGCCGAGTGGACGCCCTAATTCGCGGCGCAGGACGTGGACGAGTTCCTCTCGACGCCGCTTGGCGACTAGGAGATCGCCCCGGTCGACATAGGCGACGATGGCGCCGGTCAGCGTCTCGTTCTCCATCACCGGCGAGGTCGACATCTCTACCAGAATCTGTGAACCGTCCCGCCGCCAGAAAATCTCCTCGCGGGATCTGGTTCGCTTGCCGGTCCGCAGCGTCTCGATCAGCGGCGATGAGCTTCGTGGGTAGGGCGATCCGTCCGGGCGGCTGTGGTGAGCGAGGTCGTGGAGGTCCTTTCCAGCCAGCTCGGTTGCCTTGGTCTTGAGCATCCGTGCGGCCGCGGGATTGGCGAGGATGATCTTGCCGTTGTTGTCGACTCCGATGATCGCTTCGGAGGTCGCCCGCAGGATCGTCTCCGTCTGCTTGCGCTGCCTCGTCATCTCGGCACTTGACTCGATCTGATCGTCGAGCCGCCGGACGACGACAACCAGGAGCTCGTCTTCCGCCGTGCCGGAGAGGAGCGAAGTCGAGACATCGCACCCGAAGCTGCTGCCGTCGGTCTGCCTGGCCGAGTAGCGCTCGGGCTTGCTGCGCTCGCCTCGCCGCTCCTTGCGGCGCCGCGAGCGGCCTGCTGCCTTCGTCCGGTCAAAACCGGGCACCAGCTCCGTCAGCGCTCGGCCAACGAGCGGCCCGGCCTGCGTTTCGAACATCTCCAGCGCGCGCGCGTTCGCATTGACGACCAGGCCGCGCATATCGACCAGGAGCAGTGCGTCGGGTAGCGAGTCCAGGATCGCCGCCAACCTGGCAGCCCCTCGGGCCGGGCGTTGGGTCACGGGCGTCACACACCCCCTCCTGGTCGGGGCCGCAGCCGGGCGGAAGATGCTCTCTGAGTGAGAGAGTGTCCCACGACTTTGCCGGGATGTTGAGCGGCCCGGTAACCTGAGCACGCTCGGTTGACGATTGGGGGCCTGCCGCGGGCCGGTGGGCGATCATGTTTGTCGGGCAGGTCGGGAGGCTTCGCCTAGTCTGGTCTATGGCGCCGCACTGCTAATGCGGTTGGGGTTCAAAGCCCCTCCCGGGTTCAAATCCCGGAGCCTCCGCCCCTCATTCGGCGCGATGCCGGCTGTGCCTACTGTCCGTGGCCATGAAAAAGTCCCCACTGGTGGCCAGGTCTGAGTCCCCGGTTTTGGCCAGGTAGAAGTCCCCACTCTTCGTTCGTCGTGTCGCATGGGCTTTGAGGCCCTGCGTGGTGACGGTGGCGGTGCCAACCAGC
>DASYTV010000270.1:0-5586 GCA_036001885.1 Actinomycetes bacterium | reverse complement strand
CGCCGTCGTCGTACCGCTCGACCCGCAGCTAGGCGCTGACGGCCTGCGCGACCGGCTCGGCGACTGCACGCCACGCGTGACACTCGTGCTGGACGGCGCGTACGACGCCGTGGCTGGTGCGGTGGCTCGTGGTGCGAGCGCGGGCCAGCTCGTCGTCGCAACCCTGGTCGAGGGCGCAGCCTTCGGCATTCGAGTCAGGCTGAGGCTTCCATTGCCGCGCGCCCGCAGGCTTCGGCGGCTGGTTGGCGGCCGAGCTTTCCGCGGCGACGAGAAGCTGTTCGTCTTCGACGAGATCCTCGAGGGCTCGCCGGGCCCGGTCCAACCAGGGTCGATCGACCCGGATCGCGATCTTGCCGTCCTGCTGTACACAGCTGGAACGACCGGTCGGCCTCGGGGGGCGATGCTGACCCACGCCAACATCGTCGCCGCTGCTTGCCAGGCCGCCTTATGGGACCCCTACATCGAACGCGGTACGGAGGCCACGCTTGTCGCAACCCCGATGCATACGCCCTACGGGCTGCTCATGGGTCTGATCGGCGGTGTGTTCGCGGCAAGCACGCTGATTCTGCTACCCGATGACGACCCGGAGTTCATCGCGAGGTTCGCTCGCGTCTGGGGTCCGTCCACCTTCCCGGCGACGCCGGGGACATACGAGCGCATCGTCGGTTGGGGCCACCGGTCGTCGGCACGACGCGCGCTGCGTACGGTCAGGACGTCGCTGTCGTTCGGACATGCGCTCTCCGAAGGGCTCGCGGCAGGGCTGCGCACGGTGTCGGGTGTGCGAGGTGTCGAAGGTTACGGCCTTGCGGAGACGTGCGGCGTGGCGCTCGCCAACCCGCTGAACGCGAACGCGCGGCCTGGCACCGCCGGCATTCCGCTCCCAGGCACCGAAATCAAGATCGTTGATGACCGCGATCCCAGTCAGATCGTCCCCGTGGGGTCGGCCGGAGAGCTCGCGATCAGAGGTCCGCAAGTCTGCCGTGGGTACTGGAACCGGCCGTCGGAGAGCGCTGCCACAGTGCGCGCTGGCTGGCTGCTTACCGGTGACATCGTGATGATGAGCCCGGACGGATACGTCACCGTCATCGACAGGAAGAGTGACATCGTGATGACCGGCGGCCACGTGGTCTTCCCCTCGGAGGTCGAGTGGGCGGTGCGGCGCCATCCTGGAGTTCTGGACTGCGCAGCCGTGGGCGTACCTGACGGCAATGCGGGGCAGGCGCTGGCGGTGAGCGTGGTGACGGACAGATCGGTCACGGTGACAGCGGAGGGGGTCCGCCAAACCTGTGCGCGCTACCTTCCGCCCTACATGCTTCCGCGCGAGGTTAGGTTGGTCACCGGTCTGCCGAGGGCGCGTAACGGCGCGGTGCTCCGGCGGGTCCTACGGTCGGCCGCGACACCGGAGCAGCAGCAGTCAGGGCTTCCAAAGCGGCCCACGGCTCCGGCGACAGCTGACGAATGAGCCGGCTTGGTGCCATCACACCGGCATGTCGTCGATATAGCACCATCGCCAGTCCTCGCCCGGCTCGAAGGACTGGATAACTGGATGGCCGGTCTCCTTGTAATGGGCGGTCGCATGACGGTTCGGCGAAGAGTCGCAGCATCCGACGTGCCCGCAGGTCAGGCAGAGCCGCAGATGTACCCAGCGGTCCCCAGACGCAAGGCACTCGGCACATCCCTGCGGAGTGACCGGGTCGACCGGCTTCAGACCGATGACGTGTTCGCATGTGGTGGCCATGTGTCCCGAGACTACGTCGCGCCTTCGCACGCGGCGTCCTCGACTCCCTGGCGTCGGCCCCTCGGCGCGGGTCCTCTGGACGAGCCTGTCGGCCTCGCTCATCAGGTTCGCTGCGCTGCTATCGGCGACAGCCGGGTACCGTGCGGGCGCGGTGTCAGCCGGGAGGCGTGCGGCAGCCGCTGCTCGAGGATCAGTGCCGAAGCGCTGGCCAGAAGCGCCACACCGGCGGCCGTGAGGAACACGGCCGCCGGTGAGACGCTCAAGAGCGGTGCGCCGAATGCCGGCGCGATCGCGAGGCCGATCCACCACGAGAGCCCGGTCGATGCCATGTACCTTCCGCGCAGATCCGCTGGCGCGAGATCGGCCACCAGGGGCATCAGCACGGTCGTGTGGAAGCATTCACCAACGCCGACAAGGATCGTGGCGGCGAACAGAGCCGCGAGTGCTACCTCGGCACGAGCGCCGGCAATGACAACGAGCAGGCAGGCGCCGGCAAACATCCACGCCGCTTCCGCCATCATCATGACCCGGCGGCGACCCTCGGCGAGCTTGGCGATCGGCACTTGCGCGACAGCCACCGTGGCGGCGTTTGCGAGCAGCAGTAATCCGATGAGCTGCGCGCTGATGCCAAGATCGTTCCTGGCGTACGGAGGCACGAGCCAGGTGAAGACGCCCCAACCTACCGCGATCATCGCAACGTTCGTGACCACGAGATGGACGAAGGCCCGGTCGCGAGCAACGAACCGGTAGCCGCCGCGGGTGATCGGCGCCGGCAGCGCAACGTCACGGACGACTGCTAGCAGCACGCCCACATAAATGAGATAGCTGAAGCCGTTGGCCAGGAACAGTGCAACGAACCCGGCCAACCCGTATGCCGCAACCAAACCGCCGATGCCTCCGCCGATCCCCGCGCCGACGTTGGCGGCAACGCGCGAGACCGCGGTGGCGCGGTGGCGCAGCTCCCGCGGTGCAAGCGTTGCCACTAGGGTTGACTGACTCGGATTCAGCGCGCCGTTCCCTGCGCCTGCGATTGCGGCGGCCGCGAGCGCCTGAGCAGGGGTATGAGCAAGCGCCAGCCCGGCATAACCGGCGGCCAACGCTACGCCGGCGCCCGCGGCGACAGCCCGAGCCCCGAAGCGGTCGATGAGCGGACCCGCAAGTGGCGCGGCCAGCACTGCTACGCCTGTGACCAAGCCGATCACCAGGCCGGCGATGCCAAGACTGAAGCCGCGACCATCGTGGAGGTAGATGATCTCGAAGGGCAGGACCGCGCCATAGCCGACGTAGTTCAGGAAGATTCCGAGCACGACGAGCCACAACTCGCGCGAGAGTCCATAGGGCGCCGGCAAGTGTCTCCCAGCTCGGCTTTCCCTTGCATGGAGGCTGCGGCGCCGACCTTCTCGGACGAGCTCTGCTTCGCGCTCACTGGCGAGCATGAGGTTGATCCGGTTCACGCGCCAACCGTCGGGTCTCCGGTAACGGGAGGGTCAAGTGCAGTGCTGTGCTCGAACCCGTCAGGACGAATCTGTGGTCTGGAACACCGGCCAGCAGACCTCGGTCACGTGTCGGGTCTGATCGTCGGTGTCAAACGCGCTCACCAGGTAGTGCTCACGAATCGGCCCGTCGACGCCGATCTCGCGCTCCGCGACGTAGGTGCCCAGGGCGCCATAGGTCTGGTCGAGGTCGGAAAAGGTGCCGGTGTGCACGGCCACCGCCAACTCCGCGGGCGGGATCTCCAGCATTCTTGTCCGGTCGCCGAAGCTCACTTCGTCAGCCACGGGGATGTACGCGACGACCAGCCCACCGGCCTCGAGCGAGAAATAGTCGGTCGAGTACAGCGCGGCACGAGGCCCCGCCGGTGACACGGCCGCGGCTGCCAGCGCTGTGTTCAGCTCGCGGAACGCCTCGTCCCACCACATGTCCAGATCAGACATCGACACATGCTCGGAGATCGTGAGGGCGTGCACGGGGCCGACCGACCGGTGCTCAACCGCGATGGGAGCGGGCGGTCGCTCCAACAGAGATCGCAGCGAGGCTACGACGGATTGCGTCTCCACAAGGTGTGATTCCATTCGCTGCAGGTACGCGACCATCAGCTGGTTCCTGGCTGACACGTCGGGGGCCTGCAGCACCGCCTTGATCTCGTCAAGCGGCATGCCGAGGTCCCGGAACCTGCGGATTACCTGCGCGATCGGCACCTGACTGGGCTCATAGAAGCGGTAGCCGGATGCCGGATCGATCTCGGCCGGTTCCAGCAGCCCTACGTCGTGGTAGTGCCGTAGGGCCTTGACGCTCAAATGGGTCATTCGGGAGAAGTCCCCGATGGCCAATCGCACCCGCATGGCAGAGATTCTGGCCCGATCTCGGTAGCAGGTGCCGCAGGGTCGCGGAGTTGGCAGCGTGGGCGTCATCAGGGGTACATAGTCCCTGTGCCTCGCGCGGACAAACTCGGCAAGTACCGCAGCAAGCGGAGCAGGGAACGAACACCGGAGCCGGTCCCGCCGGACGGACCGCTGCCTGAGGGCAACGACGACACGTTCGTGATCCAAGAGCACCATGCTCGCCGGCTGCACTGGGATTTCCGGCTGGAACGTGACGGCGTCCTCGTGTCCTGGGCGATCCCTCGGGGGGTTCCACTCGACCCCCAAACGAACCACCTCGCCGTCCACACGGAGGACCATCCGATCGAGTACGCCACGTTCGCCGGCGAGATTCCCCGGGGCGAGTACGGCGGCGGCCGCGTCGAGATCTGGGATCGCGGGACCTACTCGACAGAGAAATGGACCGACCGCGAGGTGAAGCTCGTGCTGGCCGGCGGCCGGGTCTCCGGCCGGTACGTGCTGTTCCAGACCGACGGAGACAACTGGATGATCCACCGGATGGATCCCAGAGTCGAAGGCTGGGAGCCGCTGCCTGATCTGCTTGAGCCGATGCGCCCTGTCCAGCGTGCTCGACTGCCGCAGCATCAGGAGCGTTACGGCTTCGAGTTCGATTGGGGCGGGGAGCGGATCCTCGCGTACATTTCGGGCGGCAGCGCCCGCTTCCGCGGGGCAAGAGGGGAGGACGTCACGGCTGATCATGCCCAGTTGCGGTCGTTGGGACCCGCGCTCGGCAGTCGGCAGGTGCTCCTCGACGGTGAGATGACGACGCTTGCCGGGCGGTCCACCTATGCGATCTACGACATCCTCCATTCGGACGGGCGTTCGACGATCGACCAGGCGTACGAGAAGCGCCGCACGTTGTTGCACGAGCTAGACCTGAACGGCCCGCATTGGCAGGTAGCGCCGTGGTTCCGCGGCGCCGGCGCCGCCGTCCGAGCCGCCGCCCGCGAGCAGAGACTGGCCGGGATCATCGCCAAACGGCTGGACGCACCGTACGAGCCCGGTAAAGAGTCGGCCAGTTGGCTTCGCATTCCGGTCTGAGAACCGTCTCGGCCGGAGTTGACCTCGTCAGGCGCATCCATCCGCAGGAGAGCATCAGCGTCCTGTTCGAGCAGTAGGCCGTACCATCACGGCATGCCCGATCGGCCTCAGGAACCAGAACTTGGCCCGTTCATCCAGCTCGCAATCACCAACGCGTTCGTCAGCAATTTCGTCGACGACGAGCTAGCGAAGCTTGGCATGTCGACCGTCCACATCCAGATGGGTCTCCTGCACCTGATCCAGGTCAACGCGCCGATCACTCCGACCGCTCTGGAGCAGATTTCCGGCCTGCCGGCGAGCACGTTGCGGGACCGGGTGGGCAGCCTCGTGGCTCAGGGATATCTACGCCGCGTCCCGAGCCCCACGGACGGTCGCTCACATTCGATCCTGCTGACTGAGGCCGGCGAGCGGTTCATGGCGAAGGTC
>DASYTV010000269.1:0-5513 GCA_036001885.1 Actinomycetes bacterium | reverse complement strand
CGGCGCGCTCCGATCCGCGCCATCCACAGACCGATGGCCACTGCGAGACCGCAGGCCGCTCCGGCGGCAAAGACCTCCGGTGGGGATGCGCTGATGGCCTCGTCGAAGATGTCGAAGGTGACATTCCCTTGGGCGCCGGCGATCACACCCGCCGTAGCGGCGGCGACCGCGGCGAATAGGAGCACCGCGATCACAATCATGAGTACCTCCTCGTCGGTGCAGGTGGCTCTTCTGGCCGCCCAGCGAAACCGCGTGGACCGGCACCTATTACCCGCGTCACCGCGTTTCAGTCATCCGGCACTGAGCCGTCATCCGATAACCGCTGGCATCGTTTCCGCCGGGAATCGGTCGTGCGACGCGGGTGTGTCAAGTTTCCACAGCACCCGCCGGCGCGGCGCCGGGTTGACGTGTTGGTATCCCGTTCGAGAACACGAGCGCCAGCAAGGCAAAGATCGCTAGGACGAATAGCGAGGCACGCAATCCGGCGATTCGGGACTCCTCGTTCTCGGCGATGATCGCGTCGGCGGTCGCGGCCGGGACGCCGGCGTCCGCGAGCGCGTGCTCCAGATCTGCGTCGGAGACGAATGGAATGCCGCTGCCCAGTTCGACCTCGGCGGTGGACACCAGCTCCGCTGAGATGGAGGGATTGTCCTGGATGCCGGTGAAGAAGGACGCGGTGAGCGCGGAGATCAGGACCGCACCGGCAAGAGCCGTGCCGATGGAAGCGCCCAGGTTGGTGACGGTGTTCTGCAATCCGCCGACCTCGCCGCTCTGCTCGTCCGGCACCGCCGAGACGGTGACGCTGCCGAGCTGCGAGGCGAGCGCCCCCACGCCCAACCCGGCGAGCAACATCGGCCACGTCACGATCTCGGGTCCGGCGCCCAGGTCGAGCAGCGCAATCAGGATCACGATGCCGGCAAAGAGGGCCAGGAAGCCGAGCCGCACCACCCGGCGTGGCGAGGCGTTCGGGAACAGCTTCGGTACGCCGACCGCGGCGAGCAAGAGCGTGGCGGACAGCGGGAGCAGCCGGACACCGGTCGCGATCGCGGAAAGCCCGAGCGCCACAGACAGGAACAGCGGCACCACGAAGAACAGCCCTGCCTGCAGCAGGTACTGGAAGAAGAACGAGGTCAGGCCACCGCGCAGCAGCCGGTTGTTCAGCATGGCCGGGTCGATCAACGCCGATTGACCGTGCTCGAGGCGGCGCCGCTCCCAGGAGAGGAAGCCGACCAGCACGAAGCCCCCGGCGAGGATCAGCCAAATCACCGGCGAGAGACCAAACCATTCGGGGGCGCCCGGCTTCGGTCGAGCCACACCCCACGTGCCGGAGCGCAGCACCCCGTACACCACCAACCCGAGGCCGAGCGCGGACAGCGCGGTGCCGACGAGGTCCATCGCGGCATCCTCCTCGGCGGGCGTGTCCCCCATCCGCCGAGCCAGGGCAAGGATCACCAGAACCACGAGCACCTCACCGGCAAACACCCACCGCCATGACGCGTAGGTAGTGAACAGGCCACCGATCAGAGGGCCGGCCGCCACCGCGATCGCGCCGGCCGAGGCGACCAGCCCGTACGCCCGGGGGCGCTCCGCGACAGCGAAGTTCGAGGCCACGAGCGCGACCACTGCGGGCATGATGAGCGCCGCGCCGACGCCTTCCAGCAGCGACCAGCCGACCAGCAGCGTCGCCAGGTTCTGGGAAAGCGCGGTGACGAAAGAGCCGCAGCCGTAGATCACACAGCCAATAGCGAACGCTCGCTTCCGGCCGACGATCGCCCCAACCTTGCCGCCGGTGATCATCAGCGATGCCATCACCAGCGTGTACAGCGTGATCGCGGTTTGGATGCCGGTGACCGTCGTGCCGACGTCCTTCGCGACGGTGGCGATCGACACGTTCATCACCGAACTGTCGAGTGTCATCAGGAACTGCGCGGACGCCAACGTGATCAGCACCGTGCTCGACGCACTCCTCGACCGCGTCGCCGTCGCCGCCACCACGGCCCCTCCTATAGTCCGGGACGCATCGCCTGCCACGAGTTTGACGCCACCCAGGCACGCGCGTTGGAGCGAGCCTAGAGGCGTATGGACCGCCAAGGGGAGCACTCGCGGTCCGCGCCCATCGCATACGCCGGCTTCCGAATCGCATCCGCCGATCTGACAGGAGCCGAGACGGGGCAGGTGCCGGGCCAGCGCGGCTCCGTTGGAGCCGGTGCCCCTCCACCCCGGCCGCGCGCTCCGGCCCGTGACCGCGGCCCCCACGCCAACAGCGCCGATAGCCGGCGACGACGTGGCCCGATCTAGCCGGGTGAGCGGCGGGTGCGGTTTGCGTTAGCCGCCAGTCTGGTCATCGACCGGGGCGTTCGGCGCGTTGGTCTTCACGGGCTCGATACCGCGCAGCGCTGACGGCTTAGAGTGGTACGCCTCGCTGGAGGCAATGACCTGCCCGCTGTGTCTGCTGCCTTGCGCTGGCGACTCGGAAGCGTTCCTCGCGCCCGATGCAGTGGTCGTCGCCGCCGAGATCGATCTGCACCCAGTTGATCTGCCGGCTAAACGGCTTGTGGGGGCGGCGTAATCGGGTGTGACGGGAGTGCCGGATCCTTCGGCACTGGCAGATGCTGGCGGTAGCGCTCAGAACTAGCAGCGACAGGCGTTGCCGTCAGGGGGTGGTGCGGCAAGTGTCCAGGATGGGTGCGCAGGCGCAGCGAGAAGTCGTCCCCGATCCCGGATCGGAGCCCGGTGGGGGTGACCAACGCCCCTGAGCAAGGCGAAGGAGCGGTGCGGCAAGTGTCCATGGGTGCGCAGGCGCAGCGAGAAGTACTCCCCGATCCCGGATCGGAGCCCGGTGAGGGTGACACCGCCCATGAGCAAGGCGAAGGAGCGTGGCGGGAGCGCCCGGCCACAAGATCGTCCGCCCAAGCGACTCACAGCACTGCCCCGCGCGGCGACACCTCAATGGCGGCAACCCCCCGTGCGTAGAGCACTACAAGCCGGTCGCCATGTCGGGTGTGAAGCACACCAGAATCATGGGCAAGTGTTGAAACAATGTGCTCGATAACGTTGTCCGTGTCGCTCGCCGGCTCATCGTACGTGACGTCCATCTGAGCCCCGCCGATAAGCCGCACCCGCAGCACAATCTCTGCCATGACCACGCACCCTAGACGCCTAACGGCCTAGCCGGCACGGCGACGATGAATGCGGTCAAGGTTCTGGGTCCGAGCCCCCGGCACCGCACGCACTTCAGCGATCGCCGCCACGGCAGCTGACCGGTCCGACCGACGTTTCACTCTTCATGGGGAAGAGTCCGACCGAGGTTTCGCTCTTCATAGGGAAGAGATCGCTCGTTCAAGTCTAGGTACGCCGATCCGGTCCCAGCGGCCACCTTTCGGGACTCCCCGGAGTGCCCGTCTCCTCGCTGACGCTTCAATCAGACTGCGACGGCGAGACCCCACCTTCGATGCGGAAGGACCGGGCAACAGCCCGGCCCTTCCGCTCTCTCGGTCCGTATCAGACCGGGCGGACGTTCTCCGCCTGGGGGCCCTTCGGGCCCTGGCTGATGTCGAACTCCACACGCTGGTTGTCCTCCAGCGAGCGGTAGCCGTCGGTCGCGATCGAAGAGTGGTGAACGAAGACGTCGGCGCCGCCGCCGTCCTGCGCGATAAAGCCATAGCCCTTCTCGCTGTTGAACCACTTCACAGTGCCTTGGGACATGCGGGTTACTCCTTGTGGGGCGATTTCGGATGCCGGCATTTGCCTGCACCGGGCTGCCGCGAGCGGCCCCTCCCACAGCGGACAAGGTCCAAAAATGAGAGACGCCCGGCGGATTCGCACTCCGCGGGCGTTTTAGAACGTACGGGAACTGCAAACTGCAACCGAGCTAAACCTAGCACACTCGCCCTTCACCTTGCCCAGCGAGATGACACCAGGCGGCATTGCCGGGTGCTACTGTTTGAAGGCTGCCAAGTGCAGTTCTGCGCCGGTCCTGGAAGGCCGGCAGTCATGAGGTAGGCCATGCGCCTAAACCTAGAAGGCAGCGCCGCCCGACCGGGCACCGCGACACTCGCCGTTTCGGGGATCATCGACTGGAGCACGATCGATCAGTTCCGGGATGCGCTGTCACAGTATGTTTCCAGCCCCCGGCCCGACCTCCTGTTGGACCTTACCGGGCTGCTCTCGTGGTCTGGTGAAGCGCAGCTGATGCTGGCGCACGCCACCGTGGAGGCACGTCTGCATGGGGGACGAATCGTGGTCTCCGGGCTAGCGCCGATCCCGAGCTGGGAGGCAACTGGCTCCGGCTTTCCCGCTCTTGGCCTCGCTCTTTCAGCCTGAGCGCCGACGACACGAAGCCTGACCCCGCGGGCGGTGGGTGTACTTCGATGCACCGCCTACACGAGTTGAGGCCGCGGCGTCGGCCGGTCAAAGCACGGCGTCGAGGAATCGGCGTGTCTCCGGTCGCTGGGTGGCTTCGAAGATCTCGTCCGGCGTTCCGCTCTCCAGGATCACGCCCTCGTGGAAGAACAGCATCCGGTCGGCCACCTCGCGGGCGAAGCCCATCTCGTGGGTGACGACGATCATCGGCATGTGTACGTCGGTCGCGAGCGACTTCATCGCGGCCAGCACCTCCCCGATGAGTTCGGGGTCCAACGCCGAGGTCGGCTCGTCGAAGAGCATTGCGTCGGGTTGCATCGCCAGGGCACGGGCGATGGCCACCCGCTGCTGCTGGCCCCCGGACAGCCGGATCGGATGCTCGCCGGCCTTGTCGGCGAGGCCTACTTGCTCGAGCAGCTCCGTCGCCCGAGCCCGCATCACCGTCCGGTCGCCCAGGCCAGCGCACACGGGGCCGACCAACACGTTCTCCAGAGCGGTCATGTGCGGGAAGAGATTGAACTGTTGGAAGACCATGCCGACATGCAGCCGAAGCTGACGGATCTGCGCGCGCTTGCGTCGAGTGCTGTGGCCACCTGACAGTCGCACGCCGGCCACCTCGATCGTGCCCTGCGTCGGGTCCTCGAGGAAGTTGATGCATCGCAGCAGGGTTGACTTGCCCGACCCTGACCGGCCGAAGACCACGACGACCTCGCCCTTGTGCAGCTCTAGGTCGACACCCCTGACCACCTCGAGGCGACCGAACCGCTTGTGCAGCCCCTCGACTCGGATGATGACCTCGCGGGCGCTCATCTGGCTTGGCTCTGCGCTCACGCGAACAGTCTTGCGCTCCGAGACATCGTCGCGGGTCCCGAGCGTGGTCCCTCCCGGCGCAAAACCGTCGGACTGCGGGGTGTTCATGCTATGCCGCCGCCCTTGCCATGCGGGAGCAGCTCGGGTGGTGGCAGGTCATGATCGCGCGGCAGCGCCGCCGCCGTGCGCACGTACCCGCGTGACATCCGGGTCTCCAGCCGGCGCTGGAAGAAGGTGAAGATGACGGTAAGCGCCCAGTACAGACCGGCGGCAACGACATACGCCTCGAGATTCTTGAAGTCCGCCTTGCCGACCAGCTGGGCTCGGCGGAAGATCTCGGC
>DASYTV010000268.1:0-3545 GCA_036001885.1 Actinomycetes bacterium | reverse complement strand
CGGCCGGTCCGGCAGCACCCATGGGTCCGCCCTGTACACCGCGAGGCCGGCCGCCATCAGATGGCCGTCGAGCGTGCCGTTCGTACTGTCCATCACGCAACACAGCGCCCGGCCGCGCCTCGCCGCGTGGTCGAGCAGGACGCGGACCAGCTCGCCGACCCGGCGCCCGCCGAACACGGTCGGCCCCACCATCGCGTGGCCCTGCTCGTCGACGACAACGACCTCGTACTCGCCGCCCCGCCAGCCAATGCCCGCCACCCACACAGCGAGCAGGTTAAGCGGCCTGGGACCCGTCGCGGCGCGAGGTGACCGACGGCGCCACAATCGCACCTCCCGACCCGATCACGCTCGCTAAAGCTGACGGAGCGGTGTTGCGGAAAGTTTATGCACGTGCGACATGCTGGCCGCGTGCTGAAGACAGACAGGCTGCTGCTGCGGACGTGGCGCGGGGAAGACCGTGTGCCGTTCGCTCGGATGAACGCCGACCCCGAGGTGATGGAGTTCTTCGTCTCCCCGATGACGCGCGAGGACAGCGACGCGTTCGTCGATCGGATCGAGGCTGGCTTCGCCGAGTGTGGGTTTGGACTGTGGGCCGTAGAGGAGATCGAGGCGGGCAGGTTCATCGGCTTCACCGGCCTGATCTACCAGACGTTCCAGGCGCACTTCACGCCCGCGGTCGAGATCGGCTTCCGGCTGGCCCGGCACGCCTGGGGAAAGGGGTATGCCACCGAGGCAGCGACGGAAGCGGTCAGGTACGGCTTCAAAGCGGCGGGACTGGGCGAGATCGTCTCGATGACAGCAGTCCAGAACGTTCGCTCTCGGGCGGTCATGAGAAAGCTCGGAATGACGCATGACCCGGCTGACGACTTCAACCACCCGCGGGTGCCGGACGGCCACCCGCTGCAGCGGCACGTGCTGTACCGACTAACCGCGGAGCAATGGCGCGCGGTGGGTGGTGATACGTAGTCCCGTACGGAAAGCCAGCGGCACCACCGGCGACATCTGCGGACGTTGGCATTGCTTTAGTCGAGAACGTCTGTCCTGCCCGGCGAGCCTGCATGCAGGCGAGAAGACTGCGCCGATGGTCGGCGACGGCGACGTCGTTGGCATCCATACCCAGTAGCCAAATGGGGCCGCGTTGGTGCTTGTGGTCGGGTGTCCCGCTGCTCGTGACCGATCCGCGGCAGAAGTGAAAGTTGACCCGTTCCACGTGAGACCACTTGGGCTGGTAGACCAACCTCATGCCAAACGGACGAGTGCTAGGCGTAGACGCGTGCAAGTCAGGCTGGGTCGGTGTCGCCCTCTCCGGTCCGCATACTCACGCGTACGTGGCGGCGCACATCACCACGCTTGTCTCGCTCGCTGCCGACGACGGTGACCTACTGGCGGTGGCGCGGCGGTGGCCGCCTGGACGGCGCGTCGATTTGTTGCTGACCAGGCGGATTCCCTTCCCGATCCACCGGAGAGGTTCAACGACGGTCTGCCCAGTGCGATCTGGGCCTAGCCATCGACGGTCAGCGCAGCAGCGTAACGAGGTGATCGACCTTGCTCGGATCGGGCATTGCGAACGTGTCGATGATGGCGGCGAAGGATCGTCCCGCCGCGCGCCGCGTGGCCTCTTCATGTATCCACCTCACCTCCTGGCGCGACACCGGTACCTTCCGGCTCCGTCGGCCGGCCAGCCGCTCAAGCGTCACCTCCAGCGGGGCGGTCACCCACACCGACAGGACCCGGCAGCCGGCCGCGGTCAGTCGGTCGGCGAGTATCCAGTCGCTGTCCCAGGCGCCGGTCGCCTCGACCGAGACGCACCGGTACTCGCCAACCGTCCGCCGGACCGCAGTCTCCACCTGGTCGAGCCAGCCGAGCCACGGGTCAGGACGCACCTCTTGATCGAGTAGATCGAGCACCAACAGATCGGCGTCGACATGCCGCACACCGGCACGCCTGGACAGTTCCGCGGCCACCCACGACTTGCCCGCGCCCCTTCGGCCCGTAGAGCACCACGACCGTGGGAAGGCGCCGCACCGGACCAGCATGCCCGACGACCGGAACACCCGACCTGCGGCACGAGAGTGCGTCCGGCAACGTGGGCCTGCCACCATGCTGACGTGAACGCCCCCGAGAAGTTCCTCGGCATCGGTGTCGAAATGCACGTGCCACGTCCGACGTAGGGGTGACCATCAACCACTCCCGACATCCTCTGAAGGAGCCCCACCATGTCGTTCCAGGCCCACCCCGACACCATCGAGAAGAAGGCCGGCCAGACCCCGCGCAAGGTCGTCGCAGGTTACTTCTTGTCTCTCGATGGAGTGGCTGAGGCTCCCGACCGGTTTATCACCGCTTGGGACGACGAAACGGATGCCAGCGGCGCCAATCTCATTGCCACGCAAGACGCGGTCATTCTCGGCCGCCGCAGTTACGACGAATGGGCTGAGTTCTGGCCAGGCAGCAAGATCCAGCCTTTCGCCTCCTTCATCAACGCCGTTCCCAAGTACGTCGCAACGTCGACGCCGCTCGAACGCGAGTGGACCAACTCGCGCGTGATCGACGGCGGGCTCATCGATTTCGTGCGGCACCTGAAGGGTCAGCAGGGCGGCGATATCGGCGTCCACGCCAGCATCTCGGTCACTCGGACGCTACTTGCTGCCGACGTCGTCGACGAGCTCAGGCTCGTCATCGCGCCGACGATCGCCGGGAGCGGGCAACGATTGTTCGACGGGTTGCCGCCCATACCGCTCGAGACGATCCGCAGCACTGCCTCACCTAGTGGCCACCTTCTCGTCGACTACCGCGTGGTCCGCTAGGCGCCCTTCGAGCACAGAGGTACCCACTAGCTAGAGCGCGCTCATCGGCATGGGCGCGCACTAAGAGCGGCAGATGCGGGCGTGCGAGGCTCAGCCGATGCGCTCGGCCAGCGAGACGATGATCCCTTCCGGCCCCCGGACGTAGGCCATCCGCCAAACGCCCTCGTACTCGCCGATGCCACCGACCAGTCCGTAGCCCTCGGTAGCTGCCCAATCGACAGCCGCCTGCAGGTCGTTGACCTCGAAGGCCACGTTGCGCAATCCCAACTCGTTGGCCATGGCGGCCGGTGAGCCCGGCACGGAGTCGGGTCGCACGAAGCTCGAGAGCTCCAGGCGGGTGCCGTCGTCGGGCGGCTTCAGCATGACGATCTCGGTGCGGGAGTCGGGAATACCGCAGACCGTGTCCAAGAACTCGCCCTCGACGAACGTCCTGCCCTCGACCTCCAGGCCCAGCGCTACGAAGAAGGCGGTCACAAGGTCGAGATCTGCGACGGTGAGGCCGACGTGGTCGAAGCGTCGTACATGCGGCATAGGCCTCTCCTCGCTCGTCGTATCGACCGTACATCCGCCACGGTGGGCGTCCTCAGCACCTCTCGTTGCTGGACCTCCGCAAACGCACCCTGCTGATGAGCGGGCGTGACGACTCAGCGACCGCAGCGGTCCACACGCTCCCAGGGCCAGTCGGGGGTGGCGAGCCAGCGTGTGACGGCGTCGGCGAGTGGTACGTCGAGGCTCGATCTG
>DASYTV010000267.1:0-1594 GCA_036001885.1 Actinomycetes bacterium | reverse complement strand
CGGTTAGAACTGCTGTCGCATGCGGACTTTCCGGTCGAGGATCTGAGGCGTGAGCTGGGCCTGACCAAGCCATTGTTCGAGACCGTGTTCGATCCGATGTCCGACGGACACGGCGAGCTCGCCACGGACACCGTCCTGTGGTTCGGACTCGTGGAACGTGACGGGATCGTGTTGCGGCTGCGGTACAGAACCGACGTGCTCGACGCGGAGTGCGCCGCCAGGATCGCCGGCTATCACCTCGCCGCGCTCGCGTTCATCGCTGCCGATCCAGATGCCGGTCACAAGCGCCAGAGCCTGCTGTCCGCCGAGGAGTTGCACTTCCAGCTCCATGGCCTCGCCGGTCCGCGCCGGAAGCTGCCGGACCGCCGAGTCCACGAGCTGTTCGAGGAGCGGGTTCGGTCACACCCGGACGCCGTGGCGGCCGCCCACGGCGACAGGCAGTGGACCTACCGGGAGCTCAACGCCCGTGCCAATCAGCTGGCGCGAGCTTTGTTGGCGCGGGGGCTGTCCCGCGAAGGCATCGTCGCCGTGGTGACCGAGCGCAACCTGGACTGGATGGCCGCCGTGCTCGCAATCTTCAAGGCGGGCGGCGCGTACTTGCCCATCGAGCCGCACTTCCCGGCCGATCGCATCGCGAGGATGCTCTCCCGGGCGGGCTGCCGGCTCGTGCTGACCGAACGTGGCAGCACGACCGCGCTCGACCAGGCGCTCGACGCGCTATCCCGAGTCGAGGCGCTGTACATCGAGGCGGCTTATCAGGCGGATCATGCCGACGGCGATCTTGGCGTCCGCGTCGAGCCCGACCAGCTCGCTTACATCTATTTCACCTCCGGGTCCACTGGTGAGCCCAAGGGCGTGATGTGCGAGCACGCGGGCATGCTCAATCACCTCTGCGCCAAGATCCATGACCTCGGTATCCGCGAGGGGCAGGTGGTGGCCCAGACCGCGCCCCAGTGCTTCGACATTTCGCTCTGGCAACTGGTGTCCGCGCTCCTGGTCGGTGGGCGGACCCTGCTGGTCGAGCAGGAAGCGATCCTGGATGCCAGGTGTTTCGTCCACCGGATCGTTGACGGCAGGGTCGCCGTCGTTCAGGTCGTGCCGTCGTACCTCGAGGTTCTGCTGTCCTGTCTGGCGCAGCACCCCCGCGAGCTGCCGGACCTGCGGTGCGTGTCGGTCACTGGCGAGGCGCTGAAGAAGGAGCTCGTGCAGCGCTGGTTCGCCGCCCAGCCCGCGATCAAGCTGGTCAATGCGTACGGGCTCACCGAGACCTCTGACGATACCAACCACGAGGTGATGGACCGCGTGCCCGGCGGAGAACGGGTTCCGCTTGGCCGCCCTGTCAACAATGTGTCCGTCAAGGTCGTGGACGAGAACCTCTCACTGGTGCCGCTCGGCGCACCAGGGGAACTCGTCTTCTCCGGGATATGTGTCGGCCGTGGGTACATCAACGATCCCGAGCGCACGCGTCGGGCGTACATTGCCGATCCGTACGGCGAAGGTCACCGGCTGTACCGGAGCGGCGACTACGGCCGCTGGCTGCCCGAGGGCAAGCTGGAGTTTCTCGGGCGCCGGGACACGCAGGTCAAGATCAGCG
>DASYTV010000266.1:0-4747 GCA_036001885.1 Actinomycetes bacterium | reverse complement strand
CTCCACGTGGTCGACTCGGACCGCGGCCTCGGATGCGGCCCCGAGACTACGCCCGCCGAGGCAAGGCATCCGAGCCCCTCACCCGACCTTCGGCTCGCGGCTGATGCGTGCGCTTAGGACAACCCGCGGCAGCCGCGGCCCGTTGCAGACACGTCCGTTGGCGGACTCTGGCTGAGGGGCTGTGCAATTCACTTCGAGGGTGGCCTCGGCCACAGTTCAGTCAATTCGGATCCTTGCAGGAATTATTCAGATTCCCTGGCTGCAGGACGGCGCGGCGCCCCTACACCGCCGCCAGGATGCTTTCGAGCAGCTCGCGGGTGTGCGGTTCCTCGAGGACCTCGCCGATCCATGCAGCGGAGTCAGCTCGGTCCGGCGAGCGGGGATTGGGCTTGAGCCAATCGGTGGCTGCGATCTCGGTGATGTGCCCGAGTTGCGCGATAAGCATCGAGAAGTGTCCGCGCCGATTCACCGTCGCCGGTCCACCGGCTTCCCGGTAGGCGCCGGTCAGCGCGCGGGCCCGGCCCGAGTCGGCGCGGGCGAACTCGAAGAGGACGCACCCGAGCTCCTGGTTCGGATCAGCCGGACCGCTGTTCTCCCAATCGATGACACACACTCCGTCGTCTGCGGTCGGCAGGACGTTGTCGGCCCACAGGTCGCGGTGACAGGTCCGAAGCACTTCCGGTGGCTCGATCCAGGACTCTAACGCGACCAGCTCATCGCGCAGATCGGCCAGCCGGCTGGCGAACGGCGCTCCCGCCTCAACAAGCTGCTCGACCAGATGGTCCCAGCGATCGGCGCCAATCGGTTCGTGATACCACGGGTCCAATGGGCTGAGGTCAGGGGCTGATACGCGGTGAATGGCGGCCACAACCGCGCCCACCCGCGCCGGATCGAGCCTGGAGTCGGGGGCACGCAGATCGACCCACTCATAGACCCTGACCTGCCTGCCTTCTATGGCCGCGAACACGCATCCCTCGGTGGTTCGCCGCACCTGCGGCGTCGGGACCCCGGCGGTGTAGGCCGCCTCCTGGAAAGCGGTCGCCAACCGCACCTCGCCCTCGCTGGACCAGTGGAAGGGCACCTTCACCGCCCAGCTGCCGTCTGCGGTGTCCACCCGCCACACAAGTCCCTGCTTGCCCCGCGCGACCGGCCCGTCCGACAGCCTCGCGGCCTGGCCAAGAGCGAAGCGTCGGGCGACGTCCGCGGCATCCACCAAGTCACTCCAGCACACGTGCGCGCGCAACAACAGGACAGATGTCGCAAAAGCATCTCGGGGCCACGACTCGGCCTGATCAGCTGCGGGTTTCGGGCGTTTCCACTCGCTGGCGGTCCACGGGCGGAAACTAGAGACATGGAACCTCGCGGGGGCGGGATCAGACGGGTCCTACCACGAGGTCCGTTCAGCCGGCCCTCAGCCGTCGCTTGGCCTTTTCCGCAGGCTGGCTTCGTGCCGGGACCGCTTGCGTGATCAGCCTCGGTGACCGGAGGGGACCATGACACAGATCGTCGCGCTACCGCGCGGGCGGACGGCAAGTTACGAAGTCATCGGAAGTGGCCGGCCAGCGCTGATGTTCGCCGGGGGTCCCGGATTTTCGGCCGCCTACATGAACGGCGACGGGAACTGCTGTCCATGCGCTGTGCTCCTACCTGATCGATCCACATGGCTCAGGCTCTTCCACGCCGCCGGCCAATCCCGCTGACTACTCGGCCGAGGGCACGCCCGATTCTACGAACAGGTGCGCCAGGCGCTGGCATTGCCGGCCGTGGTCGTGCTGGGCCATTCGTTCGGTGCGACCACCGCCTTGACCTACGCCGCGCTATTTCCGCACAGCACGGCAGCCTGTGTCGCCGTTGCCGCCTTTGGCGTGGGGCCCGACGCCGATGCCCAGCACGGAGGTGAGGCGGAGGCTGAGGCTGAGGCGCTGGCGCGGCACGCCGGTTCGCCGTGGTATTCGGCAGCGCGGCCAGTGATGGACTCCTGGACCGAGCGGCTGCTGGCCGCCACGGACCCGGCCGAAATGGAACAGATGATGGCCACGGTCTTGCCCTTCTACCTCGCCGAACCGGACAAGCCTGAGGTGGCGGCGAGACTCGCCGAGCTGACCCGGGTCATGAAGGCAGACCTCGCCGCGGGCCAGGCCTGGGAGGGTGGCCTATACCAGTCGGTGGACCTGCGCCCGCTGCTGGGCCGCATCGCAAGCCCCACGCTGATTATTGCCGGGGAGCTGGACTTCATCTGCGGCCCGGCCCAGGCCGAGCCGATTGCCAGCGCCATTACCGGAGCACAACTCGTCATGCTTTCCGGCTGCGCTCACATGCCAAGCATCGAAGCACCGGAGAAGTACCGCCACGCGGTGGTGGAATTCCTCCGAGAACTGACCAGCACACCAAGCTCCTGACCCTTCAAGCCGTCTCCGCTCCTGCCGGCGATGCCGTCTCGCGGTCTTCACAAACGCTGAGACAACATCCGGTCAAGCCGCCGATGGAATCCGCGGGATATGTCAGCGGGCGATGAGCTGCAACGTCGCTGCGTGCGCGTTGGGGCTCACCACCGGGTCGACGTAAGCGTTGCCGTAGTGGCCGTATTTGCTCCAGTACGCCTGGTCGATCGCGCCATGGTCCGCGGCTTCCGGTTCGGCAAAGGCGACGTCGCGGGCGACGCCTCCTGCGCGGATTCGGCCCTCAGGGCGCTGCAGGACTGAGCGGAACCAGCGGCTACCACGTCCTCGGTAGGACCGCACGTAGAGGCCGTCGCCGACCCGGACGACCCAGATTGTGGTGAATGGGCGCAGCGTCCCGTCTGGGCGCAAGGCTGCGATCTGCAGCTCGTCGGCGGTACCGATCTTGTTGAGCTCGTCGGGAATCCAGTCACCCATCGCCTAGCCCTCCCTGGGTCGATGCGTTGCTTGATCTG
This sequence comes from Actinomycetes bacterium, assembly GCA_036001885.1. Lineage (GTDB taxonomy): Bacteria > Actinomycetota > Actinomycetes > JAKEEW01 > JAKEEW01 > DASYTV01. Next base: position 1,833 of record DASYTV010000266.1, on the reverse strand, counting down.
CGCGGCTGGCATCGGCTAGTGGTCGGACCGAGCGCCGCGCCAGCCGTGGACCGGGAGCGAGAACTTCGCAACAAGCCGGTCGGTGAAGGGGGCGTACCGCAACCGCGCGAGTCGCACCGGGACGAGGCCTCGGCGTACCTCGACTCGCGCCCCCGCAGGCAGCGATTCCGAGCGGCGCCCGTCGCACCAGAGGACGCCCTGCGGCGTCTCCGGCTGCAGCTCGACGGCGATCACACTGGTGGGCGCCGCGACCAGCGGGCGAGCGAAAAGCGCGTGCGCGCTGATCGGTACGAGGAGCAGGGCGTCCACCTCCGGCCACACGACCGGGCCACCGCCCGAGAAGGCGTACGCGGTCGAGCCGGTTGGCGTCGCACAAACGACGCCGTCACACCCCCATCTCGACAGCGGCCGACCGTCGACCTCGACGACGACCTCCAGCAGCCGCTCTCTGGCTGCTTTTTCGACGGAGGCCTCGTTGAGCGCCCAGGTGCGAGTGACGATCTCCCCGTTCCTGCGCACGATCACGTCAAGGGTCATCCGCTCCTCGACCGTGTAGCGCTGGCCGACCACGCCGTCGACCACCTCGCTGAGATCCTCGCGCTCGGCCTCGGCGAGGAAGCCGACATGGCCGAGATTCATTCCCAGCATCGGCGTTCCAGTCGGCCGAGCCAGCTCCGCGCCGCGCAGCAGGGTGCCGTCGCCCCCCAGCACGACGACGAGCTCACACCCATCCGCTGCGGCCGTCGACACGTCGACGACGTCGACGTCGGGCAGCCTGAGTTCCGGTTGTTCTGCGGCGAGAACCCGGATGCCGATGCCGGCCTCGGTCAGCCGCTCGGCGACGAGTTCGGCGGTCCGCCGCGCTGCCGCGCGGCCGGTATGAGCGACCAGCAGGACCGTCCGATCACCCATCAGGCCTCCTTCGCGCGGTCTCCAGGGGCGAAATCGCTCCTCAAGCCTCGCATCACTCCGCTGCCGGTTGCCCCGCCGGGGCGGCGACGCTTAGGTCCGCGGGTGGGCTGGTCGCCATCGCAAGCTCGAGATCCATCTCGTCGAGCGGCGGCTCGCCGCGCTTCAGCCAGACGAAGTATTCGACGTTGCCCGCCGGGCCGGGCAGCGGACTGGCGACCAACCCTCGTACGCCCAGCCCCAGCGCGGCCGCCGCGCCAGCGACTCGCCGTACGGCGTCAGCCCGCAACGCCAGCTCAGTCACGACTCCGCCTGGACCGACTCGATCTCTGCCGACCTCGAACTGGGGTTTGACCATCGGGACCAGGTCTCCGTCAGGGTCCAGGCAGGCGGTAAGGGCCGGCAGGACCAAGGTGAGGGAGATGAAGGAGAGGTCGGCCACGATCACGTCGACGCCCCCGACAAGCTGCGGCGTCAGCTCGCGGACATTGGTCCGATCGTGGATGACAACGCGCGGATCGGTACGAAGGCGCCATGCCAGCTGCCCGTAGCCGACATCCACCGCGACCACCTGTCTGGCACCCCGCCGCAGCAGGACATCGGTGAAGCCGCCCGCGGAGGCGCCGGCGTCGAGACAGCGCCGGCCTTCTACCGTGAGGCCGTCGTGCGCGAAGGCATCCAGTGCGCCGGCCAGCTTGTAGCCGCCGCGCGAGGCGTAGCCGGGGTCCGTGTCGTCCTCAGTCACCAGGATCGCCGCGGAGATTTCGACCTGGGTCGCCGGCTTGGCGGCAACCTGACCGGCGACGCTGACCCTGCCTGCGGCGATGTATTCGGCAGCCTGCTGCCGAGAGCGAGCGAGCCCGCGACGGACGAGCTCGGCGTCAAGCCGGGCGAGGCGGGCCATGAGGCTCAGTCCTCGTCGAC
>DASYTV010000265.1:0-21249 GCA_036001885.1 Actinomycetes bacterium | reverse complement strand
CGGCGGCCGAGCGGATCGACGTTTCGGTGGAGCTTTCAGACGCAGCTCGCCAGGCTCGGGTGGTCGATCGCATCGTGGTCGAGAAGGGCACTCGGCCCGAACTCACCGAGGCCGCGATCGTTGTATCGGGCGGCCGCGGTGTCGGCTCGGCCGAGAGCTTCTCGATCATCGAGGAGCTTGCAGACTCACTCGGCGCCGCCGTCGGTGCCTCCAGGGCCGCCACCGATGCCGGCTGGTACCCGCACCAGCACCAGGTGGGACAGACCGGCAAGACCGTATCGCCCCAGCTCTACATCGCCTGTGGCATCTCTGGCGCGATCCAGCATCGAGCAGGAATGCAGACATCGAAGACGATCGTCGCGGTGAACAAGGACCCGGAGGCGCCGATCTTCGAGTTGGTCGACTTCGGCGTGGTCGGCGACCTGCACCAGGTGGTTCCCCAGCTCACCGCGGAAGTCCGTCGCCGCAAGGCATGACCGGTCGAAGCGCAGTACGCGGCCCAATGGCGGGATTTCGCGGGTCGAGGTAATCCTGCCCGCCGACTAGGCTTGCGGGCGACATGCCCTATCTCGATCACGCCGCGACCACCCCGATGCTCCCCGAGGCAATCGAGGCCATGACGGCTCAACTCGGGTTGCTCGGCAACCCATCCTCGTTGCACCGCTCGGGGCGCGCCGCTCGCCGCGTCGTCGAGGAGGCCAGGGAGGCGATGGCGCAGGCGCTCGGCGCCCGGCCGTCGGACGTGGTCTTCACCGGCGGCGGAACGGAAGCGGACAACCTCGCGATCAAGGGCCTCTACTGGTCGCGCCGTGCCGAGGACGATCGGCGCAGGCGGGTGCTCGTCTCCGCCGTCGAGCACCACGCGGTTCTGGATTCGGCACAGTGGCTGGGCGAGCATGAGGGCGCCGAGATCGAGCTGCTGCCGGTCGATCGGCTCGGGCGGGTCCACCCGGAGTCCCTCAGAGAGGCACTGGAGCGGGAACCCCACTCAGCTGCGCTGGTCTCGGTGATGTGGGCAAACAACGAGGTCGGCACCGTACAGCCGATCGCGGAGCTGACCCAGGTCGCGCGGATGTACGGCGTGCCGATCCATTCCGATGCCGTCCAGGCGATCGGACAGCTCCCAGTGGACTTCGCGGCCGCCGGCTTGGACGCGATGACGGTGACCGGTCACAAGATCGGTGGACCGATCGGTGTCGGCGTGTTGCTGCTCGGCCATGACCTGACTCCGGTCCCGATCCTTCATGGCGGTGGGCAGGAGCGCGACATCCGTTCCGGCACGCTGGACACGCCCGCGATCGCGGCGCTGGCCGTTGCCGCCGAGCTGGCCGTCAAGCGCCAGCCAGAACACGCGGAGCGGCTCATCGGGCTTCGTGAGGACCTCATCCACAGGGTCGTCGAGGTGGTGCCTGAAGCGGTGCTCAACGGTGATCCGGGTCCCGAGCTCGAGGCAAGACTGCCGGGCAACGCCCATCTCTCCTTCCCAGGCTGTGAGGGCGATGCGCTGCTCATGCTCCTCGACGCGCGGGGCATCGAATGCTCGACCGGCTCGGCGTGCTCAGCCGGCATCGCGCAGCCCAGCCACGTCCTGCTGGCGATGGGCCAGGCCGAGGAGCGGGCTCGCGGCTCGCTCCGCTTCTCCCTCGGTCACACCTCCACTCAGGCCGACGTCGATGCCTTGGTCAACGCCATCGCTGCAGTGGTCGAACGTGCCCGCCGGGCGGGTATGAAGAGCGGGACCAAGGCGACCGATCACGCTGTCTGAGGCGTCGGCTCTATGCCGTCGACTACCCTCGTACACCGAGATGACCAGCCAGAATCGACCCCTGCGTGTGCTAGCCGCGATGTCCGGCGGCGTGGATTCGGCCGTCGCCGCAGCCCGCGCGGCGCAGGCCGGACACGACGTTGTCGGAGTCCATCTCGCGCTCTCGAGCAATCCCACGTCATTCCGCACCGGTGCACGCGGCTGCTGCACCCTGGAGGACGCGAGGGATGCCCGCCGAGCGGCCGACATGATCGGGATCCCTTTCTACGTCTGGGATCTGGCTGAGCGCTTCCGCGAAGATGTCATCGACGACTTCGTTGCCGAGTACGCGGCCGGTCGCACCCCAAACCCCTGCCTACGCTGCAACGAGAAGATCAAGTTCGCGGCGGTGCTGGACCGCGCGCTCGCGCTCGGCTTCGACGCGGTCTGCACCGGGCACTACGCGAAGATCGTGGAGACGGCCGAGGGGGACCGCGAGCTGCACCGCTCGGCGGATCCCGACAAGGATCAGTCCTACGTGCTCGGCGTGCTCACCGCCGGTCAGCTCGCCGGCGCCATGTTCCCGCTTGGCGGATCCACGAAGGCCGCTGTTCGTGCGGAGGCGGCACGGCGGGGACTCGCTGTCGCTGAGAAGCCTGACAGCCACGACATCTGCTTCATCGCGGACGGCAACACAGCGGGCTTCCTCAGCGGTCGCCTCGGCGAGGCTCCCGGCGAGATCATCGACCACACCGGTGCCGTTGTCGGCACCCACCAAGGCACTCACGCGTTCACCATCGGGCAGCGCCGCGGCCTGCGGATCGGGACTCCAGCAGCCGACGGCAAGCCCCGCTATGTCTTGGACATCTCGCCGGTTCGGCGCACGGTCACCGTGGGCCCGGCCGAGATGCTCGACGTCGACGAGGTGGTCGGCCTGAAACCGCGGTGGTGCGGCCCAGCGCCCGAGGGCGAGGTCGCGTGCTCTGCCCAGGTCCGTGCCCACGGCGCGGCGGTCCCCGCCCGGGCCAGCCTGATCGGGAGCGAGCTCCGCATACGCCTGCACAGGCCGGCGCGCGGTGTCGCGCCGGGGCAGGCGATCGTGCTGTACGACGACACGCGGGTGATCGGTTCGGCGACCATCGCCGCGGCCGCGAGAACCGCCGCCTGACAGTCGTCCGCCTTCCCCTCCTCCGGCCACCGTCAAAGGACCTCGGACACGCGACACTAGTCTCTGGGCTATGACCGCCGAACCGCAGCCGTGGGTTGCAGGAAGCGCCACCGGGATCGGCTCGCACCCGGGGACCGACCCGAGGGAGGCGGCGGCAACAGTCTTCGGTGAGCTGCCAGACCTGCCCTATCTGCCAGAGCTTCCAGCCCGCGGGCCGGCCGCAGCGATGATCGGCCGCGCCGTCTCACTACTCGTCGACCTACCTGCCGAGACCGTCCCGAGCGGGTGGCGGTTCACCGACCGGCCGGGTCGCGATGTCAGCCGGGCGCGCAGTTGGCTGGCCGAGGACCTCGACACCGTCGAGGAGCGAGCGGAGGGATACCGCGGGCCGTTCAAGATTCAAATCGCCGGACCTTGGACACTGGCCGCCTCGATCGAACTGAGGTACGGCGACAAGGCGCTTGCCGATCCCGGCGCAGCGAGGGACATCGCAGCCTCGCTCGCTGACGGGGTGGCGCTGCATGTCGCTGACGTGCGGAAACGTCTTCCCGATGCCGAGGTCGTCGTCCAGCTCGACGAGCCGTCGCTGCCCGCTGTCCTCGCTGGTACCCTTCCCACCGCCAGCGGGTTCGGTGCCCTGCCCGCGATCGAGGAGCAGGTCGCCAGATCGGCATTGGCCGATGTCCTGCGTGCTGCCGCAGCCACGACCGTGGTTCACTGCTGCGCTGCAGCCTTGCCCGTCGACCTCTGCGTACGGGCGGGTGCCGGGGCGCTGTCGATCGACTTCGGTCTCGTCGACACGCTCGATGAGGAGGCCCTCGGCCGCGCGCTCGAGTCGGGACTGCGGCTCTTCGCTGGGATCGTGCCCTCTCACGACGTTGAACTGTCAGCGCCGACCGATAGCGTCGAGCCCGTACGAACCTGGTGGCGGCGGCTCGGGTTCGCGCCCGAGACGCTCGCCGGATCCGTGGTCGTGACCCCGTCATGCGGGCTTGCGGGCGCGAGCCCGCGCTATGCCGGTACGGCGCTCAGGCATTGCCGTGAAGCGGGGCGGGTGCTGCTCGAATCGCCCGAAGCCGGGCACTGACACGGAGGATCGAGCAGTGGCAGAGACGGTCGAGGGTGTTCCGGTCGACGCGCGTGACAGGCACGCGGCGCTGGCGCAGGAGCTGGACGAGCACAGATATCGCTACTACGTCCTCGACCGTCCGACCACCTCGGACGGTCAGTACGACGCGATGTTCCGCGAGATCACCGCGCTCGAGGAGCGTTATCCGAGCCTGCGTACCCCGGATTCGCCGACGCAGAAGGTCGGTGACGTCTACTCGACCGACTTCGCTCCGGTGGAACACCTCGAGCGGATGATGAGCCTGGACAACGCGTTCACCGACGCCGAGCTCGTCGCCTGGGCGCAGCGCGTCGAGCGTGAGGTGGGGACCGGCGCGGAGTATCTGTGCGAGCTCAAGGTGGACGGACTCGCCGTTGCGCTCGTCTACGAGGATGGACGGCTCGTGCGCGGCGCCACCCGCGGCGACGGGCACGCCGGCGAGGACATCACCCCAAACATCCGCACGATCGACGAGGTCCCAGTCCGCCTGAAGCCCGCTGACGGCGCGGTCGTACCCGAGCTGGTCGAGGTACGCGGCGAGGTCTATTTCCCGGTCGCAAAGTTCGAGGAGCTCAACGCGTCCTTGGTGGAGGCAGGCAGGGCACCGTTTGCCAATCCCCGCAATGCGGCCGCGGGGTCGCTGCGGCAGAAGGATCCACGGGTCACCGCCAGCCGGCCACTCCACCTCGTGGTGCACGGCATCGGCGCGAGGCGCGGCTTCGACATCGGGCGCCTGTCTGAGGCCTATGCGCTCCTGCGGGCATGGGGTCTGCCCACAGCCGCCCACGCCAAGACCGTCGGCGACCTGGACGCGGTGCGCGACTACATCACCTATTACGGCGAACACCGGCACTCCGTTGAGCACGAGATCGACGGGGTCGTCGTCAAGGTGGACCAGGTATCGCTGCAGCGCCGGCTCGGATCGACCTCGCGAGCGCCGCGCTGGGCGATCGCGTTCAAATATCCGCCAGAAGAGGTAAATACGAAGCTGCTCGACATCCAGGTCAACGTCGGCCGGACGGGCCGGGTAACGCCCTTCGGCGTGATGGAGCCGGTGCGGGTTTCCGGCTCGACAGTCGAGATGGCGACGCTGCACAACGCCAACGAGGTCAAGCGCAAGGGCGTGCTCATCGGGGACACCGTGGTCCTGCGCAAGGCCGGCGATGTGATTCCCGAGATCGTCGGACCGGTCGCCGACCTGCGAGACGGTTCTGAACGCGAGTTCGTGATGCCGACCCACTGCCCCGAGTGCGGGACAGAGCTGGCGCCGGAAAAGGAGGGCGACGTCGACATCAGGTGCCCGAACTCCCGGTCCTGTCCCGCCCAGCTCCGCGAAAGGCTGTTCCACCTCGCGTCCCGCGCCGCGCTCGACATCGAGGTGCTCGGATATCGGGCCGCGATGGCGCTGCTCGACGCGAAGCTCGTCGCGGACGAAGGCGACCTGTTCGCGTTGACCGCGGACGAGCTCAGGCAGTCCGCTTTCTTCACGGTGCAGACCGGCGCCCTTTCCGCGAATGCGGTGAAGCTCCTCGATAACCTCGAGCAAGCCAAGTCGCGCCCGCTGTGGCGCATCCTCGTCGCGCTGTCCATCAGGCATGTCGGGCCCACCGCCGCGCAGGCACTTGCTCGCGAGGTCCGGTCGCTCGACAGGATCGCCACCGCGCCGGAGGAGGAGCTCGCGGCGACCGAAGGCGTGGGGCCGACGATCGCCGCCTCAATCCGCGAGTGGTTCACCGTCGACTGGCATCGGGAGATCGTCGACAAGTGGCGAGCGGCGGGTGTCCGGCTCGAGGAAGAGGGTGGCGACGACGGTCCCCGGCCGCTGGAAGGGCTGACGGTCGTGGTGACCGGATCGCTGGACCGTTACAGCCGGGACGAAGCGACGGCGGCGATCCAGGAGCGAGGCGGCAAGGCGGCCGGTTCGGTGTCGAAGAAGACGGACTTTCTCGTGGCCGGGGACAGCCCTGGCTCGAAGTTTGACAAGGCGATCCAGCTCGGGGTCCCCGTGCTCGACGAGGACGCTTTCGAGATCCTGCTCTCCGAGGGTGCTGATGCCGCCGCGGCTCGCGCCCGCGGGGCCTGACCCCCACGAGCTATCTCGATCAACCACTGCGCTGGCGGGGATGGCCACGGGGCTAATTTCCATGCGAGGTCGCGAGGGTCCAGGCTCTACGATGGCGAGGTTCCCGACCAGGCAAGGAGCAGGTAATCCATGGCCATCACCCGTGCCGAGGTGGCACATCTGGCCAGACTCGCTCGGATCGACCTGGGCGAGGAGGAGCTCGACCACTTCGCCACCCAGCTCGATGTGATCATCGGGGCAGTGGCGAGGGTGGCCGAGGTCGCCGCCGATGACATCCCCCCCACCTCACATTCCGTCCCGCTGACCAATGTCCTGCGCGACGACGTGGTCGGTCCGTGTCTCTCACCTGACGAGGTGCTCGCCGCAGCGCCGGCCACCGAGGATGGCAGGTTCCGGGTCCCCCGGATCCTGGACGAGGAGTGATCGGTGTGACCGACCTGACGAGGCTGTCAGCCTCCGACATCGCGGCCACGATCGCCTCCGGCGAAGTCTCCGCCGTCGAGGTGGCGCAGGCGCATCTCGACCGGATCGCGACCGTGGACGAGAGCGTGCATGCCTTCCTGCATGTCGACCGCGAGGGCGCATTGGCTGCCGCGAGAGCAGTCGACGGCAGGCGCGCGAGTGGGGAGCGGCTCGGCTCGCTCGCCGGTGTGCCGCTGGCCCTCAAGGACGTCTTCACTCAGAAGGGCGTGCCCACCACCTGCGGGTCGAGGATCCTCGAGGGGTGGCGCCCACCGTTTGATTCCACGGTCGTGCGGCGGCTGCGCGACGCCGGCGTGGTGATTCTTGGCAAGACCAACATGGACGAGTTCGCGATGGGCTCGTCCACCGAGAATTCCGCGTACGGCCCGACCCGCAACCCCTGGAACCTGGGCCGGATCCCCGGCGGTTCATCGGGTGGGTCCAGTGCCGCTATCTCGTCATATCAGGCCCCGTTGGGGATCGGGACCGACACCGGTGGTTCGATCCGCCAGCCGGCAGCGGTGACCGGTGTCGTCGGCGTCAAGCCGACGTACGGCGGGGTGTCGCGCTACGGGCTGGTGGCCTTCTCGTCCAGCCTCGACCAAGCAGGGCCACTCAGCCGCAGTGTCCTCGATGCTGCACTGCTGCACGAGGTGATCGCCGGCCACGATCCGCTCGACTCGACCTCGATCGACGCGCCGGTTCCGCCGGTCGCCGAAGCGGCGCGCCTCGCCGACGTGACCGGCCTGCGGGTCGGCGTGGTCAGGGAACTGTCCGGCGAGGGCTACCAGCCCGGTGTCGAGCAACGGTTCCACGAGGCGGTCGAGTTGCTGGCCAAGCTGGGCGCCGACGTCGTCGAGGTCTCCTGCCCCCATTTCGTCTACGCGCTCCCCGCCTACTACCTCATCGCCCCCAGCGAATGCTCGTCCAACCTGGCCCGGTTCGACGGGATGCGCTACGGCCTGCGGGTCGGGGATGACGGCACGCGCAGCACCGAGGAGGTGATGGCTTTGACCCGGGCGGCCGGGTTTGGTCCCGAGGTCAAACGGCGCATCATGCTCGGCACGTACGCGCTGTCCTCCGGCTATTACGACGCCTACTACGGCCAGGCACAGAAGGTGCGAACGCTTATCACCAGGGATTTCGACCGTGCCTTCGAGTCGGTCGACGTTCTCGTGTCGCCGACCACTCCGACCACGGCATTCACCATCGGTGAGCGGGTCGACGACCCGATGGCGATGTATCTCGCGGACCTCTGCACAATCCCCGCGAACCTCGCGGGCAACGCGGCGATGTCGCTGCCGTGCGGGCTCGCGCCGGAGGACGGCCTGCCGGTGGGCCTGCAAATCATGGCTCCCACGCTCGCGGATGAGCGGGTCTACCGGGTGGGTGCGGCGGTCGAGGCCGCGCTAGGGGGCGTCTGGGGACACCCCCTTCTGGAGGAGGCGCCGTCCCTATGACCGATGTGGTGGGAACCACCGCGCTCCTGCCTTACTCGAAGGCAGTGGCGGAGTACGACCCGGTGATCGGGCTCGAGGTCCACGTCGAGCTCAGCACGGCCTCCAAGATGTTCTGCGCCTGCCCGACTGCGTTCGGGGCGGCTCCCAACACCCAGGTCTGCCCGACCTGCCTTGGCTTGCCCGGGTCGCTGCCGGTCGCCAACAGGTCAGCGGTCGATTCAACGATCAAGATCGGTTTGGCCCTCAACTGTTCGATCGCAGAGTGGTGCCGGTTTGCGCGGAAGAACTACTTCTATCCGGACATGCCGAAGAACTATCAGATCTCGCAGTACGACGAGCCGCTCTGTACCGATGGCTGGCTCGATGTCGAGGTCGACACCCAGGACGGTCCGCGCACCTTCCGGGTCGGCATCGAGCGGGTTCATCTCGAGGAAGACACCGGCAAGACCCTTCACGTCGGCGGTGCGACCGGCCGCATTCACGGCGCTGACTACTCGCTCGTCGACTACAACCGGGCCGGGATTCCGTTGGTAGAGATCGTGACCAAGCCAGTGCCTGGTACCGGCGCGCTGGCGCCGGAGGTCGCCAGGGCCTACGTCACCGAGCTCCGGGAGATCTGCCGCACTCTCGGCGTCTCTGACGTACGGATGGAGGAGGGTTCGCTGCGCTGCGACGCCAACGTGTCTCTTGCGCCGCGCGGGGCCAGTGAGTGGGGGAAGCGAACCGAGACGAAGAACGTCAACTCGCTGCGGTCGATCGAGCGCGCAGTGCACTACGAGATCGAACGCCAGGCCGGGATCTTGGCCGCTGGCGGCCGAGTCGTCCAGGAGACCCGCCACTGGCACGAGGAGACCGGCGTGACGACGCCTGGCCGGAGCAAGGAAGAGGCGCAGGACTACCGCTACTTCCCCGACCCCGACCTGGTACCGCTCGCCCCGTCCCGTGAGTGGGTTGAGGAGCTGCGCGCGTCGCTTCCCGAGCTGCCGACCGCACGGCGCAAGCGCCTCACCGACGAGTGGGCTCTGTCACCGCGCGACATGGACGCGCTGGTCAACGCCGGAGCGCTCGACTCGGTCGAGGCGACGGTCGCCGCCGGAGCACCCCCGGCCGAGGCGCGCAAGTGGTGGCTCGGAGAGCTCGCTCGCCACGCCAACGAGGCAGTGACCGAGGTGTCGGCATTGCCCATCCGCCCCGCCGAAGTCGCGCGGGTGGTCGAGCTAGTCGCCGAGGGAAAACTGAACGACCAGCTCGCCCGGCAGGTCATCGAGGGTGTGCTGGCCGGAGACGGTTCACCGGACGAGATCATCGCCGCGCGGGACCTGGCAGTCGTGAGCGACGACGCGGCACTCGGCGATGCCGTCGACGACGCGATCGCGGCCAACCCGGACATCGCAGAGAAGGTACGGTCGGGAAAGATCGCTGCGGCTGGTGCACTGGTCGGTGCGGTCATGAAGGCGACCCGCGGTCAGGCCGACGCCACTCGAGTACGCGAGCTCATCCTCGCTCGTCTTGGTGTCTCCGGCTGACGGTCCACCTTCCGTGGATGCCGTGCCAGCGATGGAGGACTGGCGTCTCGTTCCTGTCGGTGCGGGCGGATAGCGTCATAGATCGTGTTCCGAGCTTGGTGGGTTCGTACATCCGAGGGGCTGCCGAGGCCGTTCTGGGTGCTGCTCGCCGGCACGTTCGTCAACCGGGTCGGGTTCTTCGTCGAGCCGTTCCTCGCCCTCTACCTCGCCGGTCCGCGGGATCTGGACGCGTCGACGGTCGGCGCGGTGGTCGCATGTTTCGGGCTTGGCTCGTTCGCTTCGCAGCCGATCGGCGGTTACTTCGCCGACCGGGTCGGGCGCCGGGCGACGCTTGTAGGCAGCATGCTGGGCACCGCGGCGGCGTTCATGCTGTTCGCAGCCGCACGAGACCTGGTGTTCATCGCCGTTGCGGCCTTCATCGCCGGGCTGATGATCGACGCATATCGGCCTGCTGTGTCCGCGCTCGTGGCCGACCTGGTCACGCCAGAGCGCCGGCCACGGGCGTTCGCCCTGCTCTACTGGGCCATCAACCTCGGTGTTGCGGTGGCCGGCGTGGCCGGGGGTTATCTCGCTAATCGGTCCTTCTGGCTGCTGTTCGTTCTGGACGCGATGACGTGCCTGATCTTCGCGCTGCTCATTGCGCGGTTTGTTCCCGAGACCAAGGTCGAAACGGCGAGCCACGACGGTCACGGCTACGGCCCTGTCCTGCGCGATGGCGTGCTCCTCGGCCTGGTCGGTTCGGTGCTGCTCACCTCGGTCGTCTACATGCAGCACCTGGTGACCCTTCCGCTCGCCATGCGCGCTGATGGATACGGCCCGAGTGATTTCGGTGTCGTCTATGCGCTGAACCCCATCACCGTCATCGCCGTTCAGCCGCTCGTGCTGTGGGTTATCGATCGGCTGGCCGCCATTCCGCTCCTCGTCGGCTCATCCTTGATCATGGGCTTTGGGTTCTGGCTGACCACCTTCGCCGACACGCTGCCCGCTTTCGCGGCCACGGTCGTGGTGTGGACGCTGGGCGAGATCGGCTTCAACGCGGTCGGTCCCGCGCTCATCGCCGACATTGCGCCACCCGCTCTGCGGGGCCGTTATAGCGCCGCCGTGGGTGTCGCGTTCGGCGCGGCGGCCTTCGTGGCGCCGCTTGCGGGCACCCAGGTCTTCCAGAGCCTCGGCGAGGTGATCCTGTGGGCCGGTTGCTTCGTCGTCTGTGCCGCGTCCGCGGCGATCATCGTTGCGCTTGCTCCTGCAGTTCACGCCCGGCAAGCCGCCGTTGCCGCTGCCGCTCTGGCAGATGTCCCTGCTTAAGCCCACCGTCCGCCCGCGCCGCCGACCACGCAAAACTGCATACCGGGGAGTTGCCGTGACGTTTGGTCGCGGCGCCGACGTTCCCCTCGATCAGGTCCTAAGCCGGGCCGCCGCGGCACAAGACGGCTAGGAAGCGTTGCCCCTCCTTCGGCTTAGTCCGTGCGGCACGGCGACTGAGGGCATGCCATGCTGCGCCGATGGATTCGCGTGCTGTCGCGGCCGCAAGAAACAACGCCGAGTGGTGTGATCTGGTGTGTCGAACGCACGGTATTGACACCACATTCGAACCGGATGTGTGGATCGCGCAGCGACGATCGCCGCCGTTGTATCCGGACGCCGTCACACTCAGCGATCGTCTATCGGCCCGAGATGTGGTTCGCCGGGTGGACAGCTCGACCGGATGCTCCATCAAGGACAGCTTCGCCTCGGTCGACTTGTCCATCGAGGGCTTTCGGCTGCTCTTCGACGCTGAATGGATCTATCGCGAGCCAGCGGAACATCCAACCGGGGCTGCCGCGGGATGGAGCCTTGTGCGGACACCAGACCAGCTCCGGACTTGGGCGGCGGCGCACGGTAACGGCGAGGTCTTCCGTCCGGCGTTGGTCAACGACCCGGCCGTCGCCATCGTGGTTGCGTACGGCGATGATCGTATTGCGGCCGGCGCGATAGGCAATCGCAGCGCCTCTGTGGTCGGTGTTTCCAACCTGTTCACCGTGACAGCCGACGAGGACCAGGCGTGGGCCGGCGCAGTCGCCGCTATCTCCGCTCACTTCCCTGGTATGCCGCTCGTCGGTTACGAGGGGGACGCCGGATTGCTAGCAGCCAACCGCGTGGGCTTCGTGAGCGTCGGTCTGCTTCGCGTATGGCTCAAGGACTGACGGCGTGTTGGGGCTTCACCGGCCAGAACGCGACGATACAGAGGGCGGAGTGGTGAGCGAGCAGATTGGCTACTGCCTATTTACTTTTCGACTTGGCTGGGGCACGTTCTAACTACATGAACGGGGGGGCGTGCGTTCCGTGAATGCGTCGTGTGTTTGAGTCGCGGACGGTCCGGATCGGACTGAGCGTAATAGTAATTCTCGGTACCTTGGCAGGCGCCGTCATCTGGCAAAGCGAGCCTGGACAAGCTGCCGGTGGGCTGCAGCTCGACAAGCTGGTGAGCGGGCACGCCACCATCCAGTCCACCAGCGTGACCTCGCCCGCCTTTACGACCTCGCAACCGGGGGAGCTGCTGGTCGCGTTTCTGGAGTCGGACGGTCCTGCCAGCGCTCAGACCTTTAGCTCCGTGACCGGCGGCGGGCTCACCTGGCGTCTGCGCCAGCGCACCAACGCCCAGCGGGGGACGTCGGAGATCTGGCAGGCCGTAGCGACCGGCGTGGTAACGAACGCCACCGTCAGAGGCACGCACAGCGACTCCTACTATGCATCGATCACCGTGGCCACCTTTACCGGTGCCAACACGACAATTGACGGAGCGACCAGGGGCGCCAACGCCGTCACTGGGGCGCCGACCGTCACTCTCACTACCACCCGACCCGGCTCGTGGGTCTGGGGCGCGGGCAACGACTACGACCGGGCCATCGCCCGCACCGTGGGCTCGAACCAGACCAAGGTCGACGAGTACCTGGCACCGAGCGGCGACACCTTCTGGGTACAGCGCCAAAACGCCGTTACGCCCACGCCCGATCCGGTCACCATTAACGACACCGCGCCCACGACCGATCGTTGGAACTTGTCGGCCATTGAGATCCCGGCGGCGGACACCGCTGCGCCCGACACCACGCCGCCGACCGTCAACGTGACCGCCCCGGCCAACGGTGCCACCGTGGCGGGCACTGTTAACGTCACCGCCGCCGCCAGCGACAACGTGGGCGTGCTGGGCGTGCGGCTCACCCTCGACGGCGCAAACCTGGCCCCCGAGGACACCGCCGCGCCTTATGCCGCCACTTGGGACACCACGACCGCCGGCAACGGTTCCCATACAATCTCGGCCATCGCCCGCGATGCGGCAGGTAACACCGCCACCGGCAGCGTTACCGTGACGGTCAACAACGGCTCCAGCGATCCGTCCGTCGTCGGCGCGTGGGGCCCGGTGGTCGCCTGGCCCGAAGTCTCCATCCATGCGGCGCTTACCTACACCGGCAAAGTCCTCACGTTCCAGGGCGACTTCAGCCAAGGCGGCCAGCAATACCTGCTCGACCCCGCGACCGGCACGCCTACCCAAGTCCCTAACGCGCTGGCCGACCTTTTCTGCGCCGGCCAGGCCGTGCTGGCCGACGGCCGCATCCTCGTGATCGGCGGCACCGCTACGTCTGGCGGCCTCGGCATCCGTGACATCACCGCCTTCAACCCAGCCACCGAGACCTGGCAGGTCATGGCCTCCATGCATTACCCGCGCTGGTACCCCACGGGCACCACGCTCCGGGACGGCCGCGTCCTGGTCACTTCGGGCTCCGACAACACCCTGGGCGATATCGTCCAAATTCCAGAGATCTACGACACCCAGCACAACACGTGGACCGACCTCACTGCCGCCACGCACAACATCCCGTTCTACCCGTTCATGTACCAGCTCCCCGATGGACGGGTGCTTTGGGCCGGCGCCTCCGAGGAGGCCACCCCAACAGAGGTGTTGAGCGCCAATCTTCAGTCGTGGACATCCATCGACAGCCGCATCATCGACGGCGCCACCATCACCAACTATGCACCCGGCAAGTTCATGAAAGCCGGCTCGGCCTCCGACAGTGGCTTTACCGGCCCGTCGTCGGCCACCGCCTTCACGCTCGACATGAACCAGCCGAACCCCACCTGGCAGCCCACCGCCTCCATGGCCTTCCCGCGCAGCTTTGTCAACCTCACCAACCTCCCCGACGGCACCGTGCTGGCCACCGGTGGTGGAACCGATAAGTCCGGCTACAACGAGGCCAACGCTGTGAAGCCTGCCGAGATCTGGGACCCCGCCACGGGCACGTGGCGAACCGTCGCGGCCATGGCCACTCCGCGCCTCTACCACTCCGTAGCGGTTCTCCTTCCCGACGGGCGGGTGTTCGTTTCGGGTTCCGGCGGTGATGCCGGTGTCACCGACGAGAGGAACTATGAAATCTACTCGCCGAACTACCTGTCCAAGGGGCCGCGGCCGAGCATTACGTCAGCGCCCGGAACGGTTCAGTACAACTCCACTGCCTTTGTGCAGACCCCCAACGCCGCCAATATTCAGAAGGTCACGCTCATCCGTACCGGTTCAGTGACCCACTCGTTTGACCAGAACGCCCGAGCCTTGCAGCTGAGCTTCACCCAATCCGCCGGCGGGCTCAATGTCCAGAT
This sequence comes from Actinomycetes bacterium, assembly GCA_036001885.1. GTDB lineage: Bacteria > Actinomycetota > Actinomycetes > JAKEEW01 > JAKEEW01 > DASYTV01. Next base: position 7,069 of record DASYTV010000265.1, on the reverse strand, counting down.
GCCGCAAAGCGGCAACTACGCCCCGCCCGGCTATTACCTGCTGTCGATCGTGGACGGCAACGGCGTGCCCTCCGTCTCCAAATACGTCCGCTTCCCGGCACCGTTCGAGGACAGCGTGGCGCCGAGTGCGCCCACCAACCTCACCGCCACCGGTAGGGTCGGCAAGGTCGACCTCGCCTGGGGCGCCAGCACCGACAACATTGGCGTCGCCAAGTACGACGTCTACCGTTCCACCACACCCGGCTTCACCCCCAGCCCGGCCAACCAGGTGGCCCAGGTGGGCGGCGGCACGCTCAGCTACAGCGACTCCGGCCTCGCCGCGGGCACTTACTACTACCAGGTGAAGGCCGAAGACGCCGCCGCCAACCTTGGCCCTAGCTCCAACGAGGCCATCGGCACCGCCGCGCCTGACACCACTCCACCCACCGCACCCGCCAACCTCACCGCTACTCCGGCCACCGGTCAGGTGGCGCTGAGCTGGACCGCCGCCACCGACAACGTCGGCGTGACGCGCTACAACATCTTGCGTGACGGCGCTCCCGTCGGCACCGCTACCGGCACCAGCTTCACCGACGGCTCCGTGGTGGCCGGCACCACCTACGGCTATACCGTCACTGCCCAGGATGCCGCGGGTAACGTCAGCGTGCCCTCCAACCTCGCCACCGCCACCGTGCCCTCGGGTTCCCCGGTCATAAGCGTCGACGCCTCGGTCACCACTCACCAGGGCACGGCAGGCACCACCATCAGCGCGCCCGCCCTCACAACCACGCAGTCCAACGAGTTGCTGCTGGCCTTCCTCAGCTCGGACGGGCCCAGTGGCTCCGGCAGCATCTCGTTCAGCAGTGTCTCCGGCGGCGGCCTCACTTGGACCCTGCGCAAACGCCAGAACACCCAGGCCGGCACCGCAGAGATCTGGCAGGCCGTCGCCCCAGGCCCGCTTGCCGGCGTTACCGTCACGGCCACCCGCTCAAGCGGCTCGTGGCAGGGCAGCATCACCGTCGCCGCCTTCAAGAACGCCGACACCGTCCTTGGCGCCACGGGTGGCGCCAGCGCCGGCAGCGGCGCCCCCACGGCCACGCTCACCACCACCCGCGCCGGCTCCTGGGTCTGGGCCGCCGGTACCGACTGGTCCAACCCCATCGCTCGCACCGTCGGCGCCAACCAGACCCTGGTCGACCAGTTCCTCGCCCCAGCCGGTGACGCCTACTGGGTGCAGCGCCAGAACGCCCAAAGCCCCGCCTCTGGCACCCTCGTCACCATCAACGACACCGCTCCCACCGCTGATCAGTACAACCTCGCTCTCATCGAGATTCTGGCTAAGTAAGCCGGCGCTGCATGCTGATCATTCCGCCTCGGCGACGTCTCACCGCGCGGGTTTCGTGAGCGTCGGTCCGCCGCGCATAAGGTCAAAGACTGATTGCGGGCTTCACCGAACCAGAACGGTGACGGTGCCGAGCACGACGGGCTTACCTCCCGCGGTGATCGTGAGTGTGATCTTGGTCTGTCCCCGCGAGACTGCTACCCACGAGTGCGGATAGTTCGGGCATCTCTTGCAGTCGTTGATGGCCAGCGACGTGCCGTCCAGCTCGCCGGCGAGGGTGCGGGCGCGTTTGCCTCTCGCGTATGCCCAGATGTAGTCCCCGACGTACAGCTTGATGGTGGCGCCGGCGCGGATCTGCGCGTCGTCGAGTCCGCGGTAGACCTCCTTGGGGTCGTAGTGGACGGAGTTGATGCCGACGTCGACCTCGTCGGCCGGTCCCCGTGGCTCGGCGACCACAGTTACCGTGACCACGGTGCCCGGGCGGACCATGGTGCCGGGCACAGGTGACACGGCGAGGATGTAGCCGGCGGGGCTGCCGTGGACCGTCCTGGTGTGGATCTGGGCGGTCAGACCCGCCCGTGTCAACGCGTCAACGTAGGTCGCCCGAGCGCCGCCCTGTAGGTCCGTGATCTGTGCGTCCACGTTGATCTTGTCGACGCCGGGGACGCCGACCCGGTCGGGGACGATCCGGATCCACCCGAGGATGCGGTCCACCTCGGCCCGGCTGGTGGAGGAAGCGGCTCCGAACCCCACCCCGAGAGAACGAAAGTAGATCGTCCCGTTGCATACGGGGCGGCCGCCGAGATCGGGAGAGCAGGTGGTGTTCTGCCGCTCGGCCGGCACACCGTCGATCTCTGTCGTTGCGTCGACATGGTGGTCGGGACCTGGCGGCGGCCCCTCCGAGATATCGACGCTGTCAACCCCCCGAGGGCGGCGGCGCAGGCAAGCCTCGACGGCGGCCACGTCGATCACGACGGTGTCCTGCTGGGGCACCCCGCAGAGTGCCTTGTTCGTCCCCCACTCTTCGGGTACGGCGATCGCGGCGTGGCCGGCGCCGACCAGTCTGGTTCCCGGCGGCGTCACAACCGGGCGGGGTGACGCGGCCAGTGGTCGTGGATCCGCGGGGTCTCTGAGCGAGGAGACCAGCGCGGTCCCGCCGATCACCGTGAACACGGCGGCGGCACTCGCGAAAGTGACCACCACACGCCGTCGGTGGATTGTGACGCCGGCGCTTGCCTCGGGCATCGGCCTGCCGTCGACCGCCATCTGGTCACCAGCTTCTCTCGGGGACTCAGACGTTTCTGATCTTGAAGAGTTCAGCAACTTGGACGAACCCAGGGGCTTCGCGGTTCCATCGGTGTCGGCGACTTCACCTGGCCGTCCTGGCAAACGACCGCAATCGGGCGGCTGCGAGAAGAGAGAGAGCGTAGCGCCGAAGGACTAAGAAGCGGTTTCAATACTTGCGGCGTGGTGTCGTGATCTTGGCGCTAGCTGTGTCGATCATGTCTGGTCGTGAACGAAGCGGAGATCGTCGAAGCGGCGGCGGCTGGTCAGTGACGAGTTGTGGGCGCTGGTCGAGCCGTTGATTCCGCCGCGTCCGCCGGCGACCAACGGCCGGACCGGTCGCCCGCGAGTTGACGATCGTGCCGCGTTGGAAAGGCATCCTGTTCGTGCTCGAGGCCGGCGTGCCGTGGAAGAAGCTGCCAAGCGAGCCTGGCTTCGGGTCGGGCATCACCTGCTGGCGGCGACTACGCGCCTGGCAAGACGCCGGCGTGTGGGATCAGTTGCACCAGGCCGTGCTTGACCGGCTCGGCCGGCAGGGGCTACTCGACTGGTCGCGTACCTGCCTGGACTCAGTGAATGTCCGGGCCAAAAAGGGGTGAGCTGACCGGGCCGAACCCCACCGACCGCGGCAAGAACGGCACCAAGTACCACCTGCTGGTCACCGCCGACGGGCTCCCTCTCGCCATCGCCGTCACCGGCGCGAATCGGCACGACAGCATGCTCGTCGAACCAATCCTCGACCAACTGCGTCCTATCAAGGGCGTCGGCCGCGGTCGGCCGCGGCGCCGACCGGTCAAGCTGCACGCGGACAAGGCCTACGCCAACCGGCGCGTACGCCGCTACCTACGCCGCCGCGGGATCACCGCACGGATCGCGCGTACCGGCATCGACTCCAGCCAGCGGCTCGGGCGGCATCGTTTGGGTCGTCGAACGCACCGTCAGTTGGCTGATCGCCTTCCGTCGCCTCGCGCTGCGCTACGACCGCACCGCGACGACCGTCACCGCGCTGGCCACCTTGGCCTGCGCTCTGATCTGCCATCGCCGGCTGCAGTGATGTCGGTGCCGGTCAACGCACCGGCCGGACCGGGCCGTCGACCCAGGCAAGGGCGTCAAGCGCCTTGTCGACCGCCGCGACGTCGAACTCAGCAGGATCGAAACCGCCGCCCACCCACTCCACCCACGGCTCATGCTCGCCATGGCCCGGGTCACCCACCGCCGCCAGGAAGTCCTGGTACCCCCACGGCCCGCCGACATCCTCCGGCGGGCACGCACGCCGACCAGCGATGCAGCACGGATAGCGTGTTCCAGGCTGCCGGCCGGCCACCTTCTCCACCGTCACCTCATGCTCCCAGCCGTCACCAAAGTCGTAGGCATACCGCAGCCGACTGCCCTCCTGCGCCACCCGACACAGCTTCACCCGCGACTCGTCGGCGACCTCGCCCAATCCCCAGTCCGGGTCAGGTACCCCATAGCGGGCGCCGCCGACCTCGAACTCGTGCAGATGCGAATTGCTCCATCCCATCGCCACCTGCATCACCTCATGCAACTCCGCCAGATTTATCTCGCCAGGCACCAGGACCCGACGCCACACCGGCGGGCGAACCCCCGGCAACTGAATCTTCAACTGGAAGATCTGCGTCTTCGCCGAAACCCGTCGCGCAACAGCCATCACCCGATGCTCCCACCCAACCCCCACAGCACCGACACCGACGCACACAACCACTTCTGAAACGACTTCTAAGTGGTCAGCGGTGCGACCGGGAGGCGGGCACGGCTCGCGGCGAGGGCGAGCAGCAGGTCGCGCTCCCGATCGGCGAAATCGGGTCCGGGTGAGTGCCGCCCCGCCCGATTGCGGAGGAAGGCCAGCTCGGTCGCGATGTGCTGGAACTTTCGGGTGGCCCGACGGCCCACACGTCCGCCGTACCTGCCCGCTGCGACCAAAGCACGCCGCCGCTCGTGCATCGACGCCAGCCGCGCCACCTCATCGAGGCTGAACCAGCCGGCCATGCCGTACTCCGGTAGCCATTGGGCGACCACTCTTCCCTCGCGCCGCCTTGCCCAGATCATCAGGCCGACGTACGCGGCGAAGAGCGGAACCATGACCAGCCCGTACACGATGAGGAAACCGGCGAGGCCGCCGGCGGCCGAGAGGTTCCACAACGTATGCAAGGCGACCGCGCAGAGATAGCCGATCACCGGCGCAGCCACCCGCACCCGTGGGCGATCGGTTGACGCCGCGACGCCGAAGCCAAGGCCGATCGCGGCGGTGAACATGGGATGGGCGAACGGGGCGCCGAGCCCGCGGAGGACGAACACAGCGCCGACCGCGCCGAGCCCGCCGAAGGTGCCATGCTCGGCGACCGTCTCGGTGTACGCCCGACCGAAGTAGAGCACGTTCTCCACGAAGGCAAAACCGAGTCCGCACAGGCCCGCCAGCACCAGCCCGTCGACCACTCCGTCGAACTCCCGCCGCCTTCGCAGCGCGAGCAGCGCGACCCCCGCTCCTTTGGCGGCCTCTTCAACCCAGGGCGCGATGAACACGGCGCCTATCGCGACGTCCTTCTGTCCGTACTGGCGCAAGAATTCAACCCCCGCTGAATTCAGCACCAGCGCCACAACGGCCGCCACCGTCGCGCCCCAGGCGACTGCGAAGACGAGATATGGCACCGGCTCCGGCTCATTCTGGTCGAGCCACAACAAGACCGCGAGCACCGGTACAACGGGCAGTAGCGCGAAGATCGTTCCAACGGCCAGACCGCCACTGCCGACCTCGGCGCCAACGGCCTGCAGCAGGACGAATCCGGCGACGGCCATCAACAGCGGAAGGACCACCCAGAGCATGACTCGACGCGGGCCGGACGCCGTCTGGACATCGGGTGCCGCCGAGCCGACCGCCTTTCCGTCCTGAGCGCGCGCGCCACCGCTCGCACCGTTGGGGGATCGGAGGATCTCATCTGGGGTCGGCACATGCGGCAGCGGCGCGCTGGGCCTAAGTCCGTAGAAGTCGCCACCCCGTGGCGGCGTCATCGCCCAACCGGAAAGCTTCCGTGGACTCGTCGGCCGCCGCACCTCTCGCAGCCTAGTGAACGGTGCAGGGCGGGTCCGTGACTCTCAGTCCCTGGGGCGCAGCTCAATCCGGAGGATCTTGTCGTCATTAGCGTGGGGCACTCCGCGGCCATCCGTATTACTCGTGCTCAGCCACAGCGAACCATCAGGCGCGACCACGACTGTGCGCAGCCGCCCGTATTTGTCCACGAAGTAATCTCGCGGCTGTCCGGCATGCGTACCGTTCAGCGGGATCTGCCACAGCCGCGACCCGCGAAGAGCGGCCATGTAGATCGCGTCCTTGGCGAACGCGACGCCGCTGGGTGACGCCTCGTCGGTGTGCCATTGCACGACCGGGTTGACGTAGGCATTGTTGTCGGCCTTGCCCTCGACCACCGGCCAGCCATAGTTGCGGCCGCGCTGGATCAGATTGAGTTCGTCCCAGGTGTTCTGGCCGAACTCGGACGCCCACATTCGACCCGCGTCGTCCCAGGTGAAGCCCTGCGGGTTGCGATGGCCGTACGTCCACACGACAGAGTTGTCGAAGGGGTTGTCAGGCGCCGGCTTGCCCGTTGGCGTCATGCGGAGGATCTTTCCCGAAAGCGAGTGGAGGTCTTGGGCCGGAGCACGCAGGCCGGCCTCGCCGGTCCCGGCATAGAGCATCCCGTCGGGGCCGAAGCCGATCCGGCCGCCGTTGTGGATTCCGGCCTTCGCGATGCCCGTGAGAATGGGATGGGGGGTCCCGAGCTCGCCGCCGCTGTATTTCATCCGGACGATCCGGTTGTCTCGATCGCTGGTGAAGTACGCATAGAGCCAGTGGTTCTTGTCGAAGTCGGGCGAGATCGCGAGGCCGAGCAGTCCGCCCTCGCCACCGGGTACAACGCCCGGCACCTGACCGACGGTGGTGACCCTGCCGGCTGGGGTCACGCGCTTGATCCGTGCGGTGTCCCGCTCGGATACCAATGCGCTCCCGTCAGGCAAGAAGACCAGACCCCATGGGCTGGTGAAGCCGCCGGCGATGACCCCGGTGACCACCGGTTTCAGATCGGCCCCGGTAGGCCCGCCCGCGCTCGTGGTCGGCGTGGGTGACGCCGTGCTGAGGCCCGGTGTTGTGCTCGGCGCCGAGCTCGTCGATTCGGCCGAGCCACCACCGCCCGAGCAGGCGGTGAGCCCCGTGAGGGCGAGTACGGTCGTCGCGGCGATCACGGCCGAGCGTCGCACCAGGGCCACCTTTCGTCGTGGGAACTGCCCACATCGGTTGGTACGCGGTCCTCACCGTCGTGGTTCCCGATACGGCCAGATCATGCCGTTACTCTGCGCAAGCAGGCCGGTAGGGTGCCGCGGTGTGAGAGCGCTGCTGCCCGGGCCGGAGTACGTGCCGGATCCCGGTGACGTGCCCGATGGAGTCGTGATCGACAC
>DASYTV010000264.1:0-17161 GCA_036001885.1 Actinomycetes bacterium | reverse complement strand
GGCAGCTGAACTCTCCACGAGCACGTCCACGGCTTCGCCGATACGCTCGGCCGCGCGGTCGGCGGCGAGCAGGTCGGCGAGCGCGGCAAACCGGGCGGCGCGCTCGCGGATCTCCGCCGCTGGCAGCTTGCCGTCCATGCCCGCTGCCTCGGTGCCGTCCTCATCCGAGTAGCTGAAGACGCCGACTGCGTCGAGACGGGCGTCGGCCAGGAATCGCTCCAGCTCTGCAAGGTCTGCCTCGGTCTCGCCAGGAAACCCGACGATGAAATTCGAGCGGATCCCGGCCACCGGGCACCGCTGCCTGATCGCGGCGAGCAGGTCGAGAAATCGCTCGCTGTCCCCGAAGCGACGCATCCTGCGCAACACCGACGGGCTCGCATGCTGGAAGGACAGATCGAAGTACGGCACGACCCCCGCAGTGCCGGTCATGACGTCGACCAAACTCGGCCGCATCTCTGCCGGCTGCAGATAGCTCACCCGTACCCGCTCGATCCCGTCGAGTGCGGCCAGCTGGGGCAGGACCGTCTCGAGCAGCCGCAGGTCCGCGAGGTCCTTTCCGTACGAGGTGGAATTCTCCGATACCAGGACGAGTTCGCGCACGCCGCGTTCGGCCAACCAGCGCGCCTCCGCGATCAGCTCTGCCGGCTGCCGCGACACGAACGCGCCGCGAAAGCTCGGGATCGCGCAAAAGCTACAGCGCCGGTCGCATCCAGAGGCGATCTTCAGCGGAGCGGCCGGACCGCCGGCCAGCCGCCGCCTCAACACCCGCTGCAGGTGGACCGGACCGTGCGAGGTGCCCATCGTGCCGTGTCCCGGGACGGCGATCGAAGTGCCCGGCCGTTGGGTCGGGGTAATCGGAAGGAGGCGCCGGCGATCTCTCGGCGCAGGTGGCTCCGGCTTTTCACCCGCGAGCACCGACTGGAGCCGTGCAGAGATGTCTGCGTAGTCGTCGAAACCGAGGACGGCACTCGCCTCGGGCAGCGCCGCGGCGAGCTGCTGCCCGTACCGCTCAGCGAGGCACCCCACGGCCACCACCGCCGGTGCCTTGCCGGACTTCTTCAGATCCGCCGCCTCCAGCAGGGTGTCGATCGAGTCCCGCTTGGCTGCCTCGACGAAACCGCACGTATTGACGAGGACAACGTCGGCCGTTTCGGCGTCCTCGACGAGTAGCCACCCGTCGTCGGCCAGTCGCCCGGCCAGCTCTTCGGAGTCGACCTCGTTGCGTCCACAGCCCAGCGTGGTGACGGCGACGGTCCGGGTGGGGGGCACATGGCGAAGCCTACGGCGTGGGACCGGAGCGTCGGTCACATCTCGCCGCGGATGGTCGCGATCACGTCCTCGAGTTCGTCGGGCTTGATCAGGACGTCGCGAGCCTTAGGGCCCTCGGACGGGCCGACTATTCCACGCGACTCCATCAGGTCCATCAGCCGGCCGGCCTTTGCGAAGCCCACCCGCAGCTTGCGCTGGAGCATTGACGTCGACCCGAACTGAGTCGAGACGACATGCTCGATGGCCTGGCAGAGCACGTCGAGATCGTCGCCGATGTCCTCGTCGATCTCCCGCTTCCCGCTGGACGCGGTGAGGATGTCGTCCCGGTAGGACGGCTGGAGTTGCGCCTTGCAGTGCTTGACGACAGCGTGGACCTCGCCCTCGGTGACCAGGGCTCCCTGCAGCCTCACTGGCTTTGATGCGCCCATCGGCAGGAACAGTGCGTCGCCGACGCCCACCAGCTTCTCCGCGCCCGGCTGATCGAGGATCACTCGCGAGTCCATCAGCGACGAGGTGGCGAAGGCGAGCCGGGCCGGTACGTTGGCCTTGATCAAACCGGTGACCACATCCACCGACGGTCGTTGGGTCGCGAGGACCAGATGGATCCCCGCAGCGCGGGCGAGCTGCGTGATCCGGACGATCGCGTCTTCGACGTCGCGGGGGGCGATCATCATCAGATCGGCGAGCTCGTCCACGATCACGAGCAGGAACGGATAGGGCTGGAAGACCCGGTCGCTGCCCGCCGGTGCAGTGAGCTTGCCGGTCTTGACCGCCCGGTTGAAGTCGTCGACATGGCGGAAGCCGGTGGCGGCGAGATCGTCGTAGCGCATGTCCATCTCGCGCACGACCCACTGCAGCGCCTCGGCCGCCTTCTTCGGGCTGGTGATGATCGGAGTGATCAGGTGCGGGATGCCGTCGTAGTGGGTCAGCTCGACCCGCTTCGGATCGATCAGCACCATGCGGACCTCATCCGGCGTCGCCCTGGTCAGCACCGACGTGATGAGCGTGTTGATGCACGTCGACTTGCCGGCACCGGTCGCGCCGGCCACGAGGATGTGCGGCATCTTGGTGAGGTTGGCCACGACGTGGCGGCCTTCGACGTCCTTGCCCAGGCCGACGACCATCGGATGGTGGTCCGCGCGTGCCGCCGGCGAACGCAGGACATCGCCGAGGCTGACCAGTTCGCGGTCGCTGTTGGGGATCTCGATGCCGATCGCGGACTTGCCGGGGATCGGGGACAGGATCCGGACATCGGCGGAGGCGACCGCGTACGCGATGTTCTTCGACAGCGCCGTGACGCGCTCCACCTTGACCGCGGGTCCGAGCTCCACCTCGTACCGGGTAACCGTCGGTCCCCGGGTGAACCCGGTGACCTGGGCATCGATCTCGAACTGCTCGAGCACCTCGGTCAGCGCATCGACGACCGCATCGTTGGCGCGGCTCCTGGCGCGGTGCGGCGAGCCGGACTTGAGGATCTCGGCCGGCGGCAGATGGTAGGTGATATCACCTGACAGCAGGAGCTGCTCGCTGCGCAGGGGGGGCAGTGTGTGTGGCGGCGGATCGGCGCGCTGGTGACTCGGCAGACTTTTGCGCAGCGCTGCCCGCTCGAGGACGGTCGCGATGTCTGGTCGTGCCTTTCGCTGCGGTCCTGTCGCAGGCCCGCCCCCGGTGTCGTCCTCGCCCACCTCGGCAAGGGTGTCGCCGTCGCGGCGGAGGCCGGCCAGGGCCCCGATCCGGCGGCGCGGCCTGCTCCGGCGCAGGGGTTCGGCTGCCGTGTCGGCGTCCTCGGCAGCCTCCCTGCCCACGCGCCTGCCCGGCAGGCTGACCACCAGGACGGCCAGGCCGCGCAGCCGCTCGGGCAGCGCATAGACCGGCGTCGCGGTCACCACGAGCACCCCGAAGGTGGCGAGCAGGCCGAGCAGGGCGAGTGCGACGTATTGCGTCAGGGCGGTCACCAGCGGCCAGGCCATGACGAAGCCGATCGCGCCACCGGCACCGCGCATCGCAGCAGACCCGTCGCCTGGCTCGGGCGTGCCCGCATAGACATGGATCAGCCCAACCACGCCGAGCAGCAGCGCGGTCCAGCCGATCACGATCCGCCCAGTCTCGGCGATCTGGTCAGGGTGACGGAGGAAGCGAATGCCGAGCGCGGCGACGAGCAGCGGGACTGCCCACGAAACGAGGCCGAAGGTGCCTTCGACCCCGCTGGCCACGGTCTCGGGGACCCTTCCGGTGTCCTGCGTCCAGATCGCTGAAGCCAGAACGACGGCGAGCCCGAGCATGCTCAGCCCCAAACCGTCCCGGCGATGTACAGGATCGAGCTCGCGGGCGCTGTTGCCGAAACCTCGGACGATGCCCCCGATGACATGTGCGGCGCCCAGCCAGATCCCGGCCAGGACGATCCCGATGCCGCGGAAGAACGCGACTATCGGATTGCGCCGAGGCGGACGCTTTCGCGGTGAGCGTGCGGCCGTCGCCTTCGCTTGGCGCGCTTTTGTCGTCGCGCGCCCGTTCGCGGGACCGCCTCGCGTGGACCCGGACGAGCGGCTCCGCGTGCTTGCAGACGTACGCGCCGCCATGGTTGCGAGGCTAGCTGTTCGCCCGGCATCCCCCGGGGAGGCTCGCCCGCGAGGCGCGGTGTCACCCCGTCGTGTCACCCGGTCGTGTCAGTCCGCCGCGTCAGACTTCGACCACGACCGGGACGATCATGGGACGGCGCCGAAACTTCGCGTTGACCCAGCGGCCGACCGTTCGCCGCACAACCTGGCGCAGCTGATACAAGTCGGAGACGCCCTCCCGGGCAGCGCCGACGAGGGCAGCCTCGATCAGGGCGCGTATCTCGTCGAAGACCGCATCATCGTCCGCGAACCCGCGCGCGTGGATCTCCGGACCGCCGGTGAGCTTGCCGGTCGCCGAGTCGACCACGACGAAGACGGAGACGAAACCCTCTTCGCCGAGAATCCGCCGATCCTTCAGCTCGGTCTCGCTGACATCGCCGACCGACAAACCGTCGACATAGACGAATCCGCATGGGACGGCACCCGTGATAGTGGCTTCTCCGCCGGCGAGGTCGACCACTACTCCATCGTCGGCGAGCATGATCCGGTCCTCGGGGATGCCCGTCGACTGCGCAAGGGCAGCGGCGGCACGCAGGTGGCGCCACTCCCCGTGCACCGGCATCAGGTTGCGCGGTCGTAGCAGATTGAAGATGGACAGCAGCTCGCCTGCCGCCGCATGCCCGGACACGTGGACGAGGGCGTTGTTCTTGTGGACGACGCGAGCGCCCCACCGCGTCAATCCGTTGACCACCCGGTTGACGGCGTTCTCGTTGCCTGGGATCAGCGATGACGCCAGGATCACTGTGTCGCCCTCGACGATGCGGATCGGGTGGTCGCGGTTGGCCATCCGGGAGAGGACCGACATCGGCTCCCCCTGAGACCCCGTACAGATCAAGGCGACATCTGACGGCGGCAGCTCATCAAGGTCCCGCACGTCCACGACGAGTCCGGCCGGCACGTGGAGATACCCGAGATCCCTCGCCACCCCCATGTTGCGGATCATGGAACGGCCGACGAACGCCACTTTCCTGCCGTTCCCTGCCGCGGCGTCGAGGATCTGCTGCACCCGATGGACGTGGCTGGCGAACGAAGCGACGATGACCCGCCGCTCGGCACTCGCGAAGATCTGCTGCAGGACCGGCGCGATCTCGCGCTCGCTCGTGACGAAACCAGGCACCTCCGCGTTGGTCGAGTCACAGAGCAGGAGGTCGACGCCCTCCTCGCCGAGACGCGCGAACGCCCGTAGGTCGGTGATCCTCCCGTCGAGTGGCAGCTGGTCCATCTTGAAGTCGCCGGTGTGAAAAACCATGCCAGCCGGGGTGCGGATCGCCACCGCGAGCGCATCGGGGATCGAGTGGTTGACGGCGACGAATTCGCAATCGAACGGACCGATCCGCTCCCGCTGGCCCTCCCTGACCTCCAGCGAATAGGGCGTGATCCGATGCTCGGCGAGTTTGGACTCGACCAGTGCGAGGGTCAACCGGGAGCCGACGAGGACAATGTCCGGCTTCTCACGGAGCAGGTAGGGAACGGCGCCGATGTGGTCCTCGTGCGCATGGGTCAGGATGATCGCGTCGATCTGGTCCAGCCGAGGCCGCACATAGTCGAAGTCGGGCAAGATCAGGTCTACGCCAGGCTGATCCGACTCGGGGAAGAGGACGCCGCAGTCGACGACGAGCAGCCGCCCGGAGTATTCGAACACCGTCATGTTGCGGCCGATCTCGCCAAGACCGCCGAGGGCGACGATACGCAGCCTGCCTGGCGGGAGCTCGGCCGGCGGGCTCAGGTCGGGATGTGGGTGACTCATCGCCGGCCACTCATCGGGCCGGCGACATCAGCGATGTCAAGGGCGGCTGCCGTCCGAATCACGTCAGGAGTCCGGCGGCGACCAGCGCTGCCCGCAGCTCGCTGACCTGATTGTCGGTCGCGTCCACCAGCGGTGATCGCGTCGCGCGGGAGGAGAGGACCCCCACCAGCGTGAGTGCCGCCTTCGCCATAATCGCCCCCTGGGACTTCTTCGTCATGACCCCGAGTACGGCCGGTATCAGCTCCCGGTGCATCCGCAGGGCCTCGGCCAGATCGCCGGCGAGGACGGCTCGGACCATGGAGCGATACCTGCCGGCCGCGACGTGCGCGACGACGCTGACCATGCCTGCCGCCCCCAGCGACAGCCACGGCAGGTTGAGCGCATCGTCACCGGAGTAGAAGGCGAGCCCGGATCGAGCGATCACCTCCGATCCGGCGAAGAGGTCTCCCTTGGCGTCCTTGACGGCAACGATCCGCTGGTGCTCCGCAAGACGCAGCAGGGTCTCGGTCTCGATCGGCGTGCCGGTTCGGCCGGGGATGTCGTACAGCATCACCGGCAGCCCGGTGGCGTCGGCGATCGTGCTGAAGTGGCGGACCAACCCGGCCTGGGGCGGCTTGTTGTAATAGGGCGTCACGACGAGCAGTCCGTGCGCTCCTGCCTTCTCGGCTTGGCCGGCCAGCTCGACGGAGTGATGCGTGTCATAGGTGCCGACCCCTGCGACCACCTGCGCTCGGTCGCCGACCGCGTCCACGACCGCGCGTACCACCTGCTCCTTCTCCGCGTCGGAGGTGGTCGGCGACTCCCCCGTCGTACCGCTGACGACGAGGCCGTCACAGCCGGTGTCGACCAGATGCGCGGCAACTCGCTGTGCACCGTCGAGATCGAGCGATCCGTCGTTGCTGAACGGCGTGACCATTGCGGTGAGTACCCGGCCGAACGGCGCGTGCGTGCCGGCAGATCCGGATGGCGTCGAGGTGGTGGTCGAAGGCATAACGCGAGGCTACTCGGCCGGGCTGGCGGCCGCGTCAGGAAGCCACGACAGGACCTGCAAGATCACAATGGACCTCGCCGCCGCCCGCTCGGGGGTCAGGCAGCGGCAAGGCCTTATCTATGCATCGTCGAACCTCTCCGCAGTGTTACGGACAAGTTCCACTCACCGGTTTGGCGGCAGCATCGGGCCGCCACGAGCGCTCTAAGGGGCCACCCGCCCGTGCTCCTCGAACGCTGCGTGAGTGATCGGCATGAGCCGCGCCCACTCGGCCTCCATCTTCTCCGCGACCATCTCGATCTCGCGCTGCGGGAAGGACGGGTAGCGGGCGTTGTCTCGGTTGGTACGCAGCGACAGGAAGTTCATCAACGACCGCGCGTTGACGGTGACGTACATCGATGAGTACGTCGTCAGCGGCAAGACGATCCTCGCCACCTCCCGGGCGATCCCGGCGGCGAGCATCTCCTGATAGGCGCGGTAGGCCTCCTCGCACACCCGCCTCGTTGCCTCGTCGACGAGTTTGTACTGCTCTGGGGTGCCGTCCACGAAGTTGTAGTGTCCTGGCTTGCCCTCCTGAACCAGCTTCCGCTCCGAGCCGGGCACATAGAAGACCGGTCGCAGCTCGCGATATCTGCCGCTCTCCTCGTTATAGGAGGCGATCCGGTGCCGCATCATCTCCCGGAATACGAAGATCGGTGCCTGCACGAAGAACGTCATCGAGTTGTGCTCGAACGGAGATCCGTGTCGATCCCGCATCAAATAACCAATCAGTCCCTTTGACCGGGAGGCATCTGCGCTCGCATCTTCGAGGGACTGCTCCCCCTTGGTCGAGACACGCGCGGCGAAGAGCACGTCGGCGTCTTGGGCGCTCGCGCGCACAAGCTCAACCGCGACGTCGTGCCGGAACTCGATCTCGTATTCACCCACGTCGACCAGCCTCCCCACCGCCCGGAACATATCCAGGACAGAGTATTGGCGTCCCCCGACAGATCCGTGAGCCGCGCGCAGTACCCCAAGTGCGGCAGTTAGCCGGGCGGGATGTTCTGGTTCAGCCGGAAGAAGTTGTCGGGGTCGTACTTCTGTTTCAGAGCGCGAAGCCGTGCGTACTTCTCGGCGCCGTACGCCTGCTCAATCCGCTCCCGGCCCTCTTCCATCAGGAAGTTCACGTAGACGTTGCTGTGATAGGGCTCGAGTGCGGACCAGAATGTCCGCGACCACTCGCGCTCCTCGTCGAAGCCCGCGCTCGTCGCCGTCGTGGCATTGATGTTGATGGTGTGACCCGCGGCACGGCCGGTGAACGCCATGTCATCCTCGCCGACCCTGGAGATCGCGCCGCCGAGCTGGAAGATCGGGAAGGCCGTCAGAGCCGAAGTCATCTTCGGCGCGTGTTCGGCGATGACATCGATCGCGCCATCGCTGAGCGAGGCGATGTTGCACGACCTGAAGTAGTACCACTGCCCGGCGGGGAAGGAGGGATCGAACATCGCCTGATGCTCGACGAACGGCTTCGGTACGCAGAGGTCGAGCAACGGCGGCCCGAAGGCCCTAAGCGGGCGGACGACTCGCTCCCCGTCCTCGATCGGACCGGCGTAGCAGCAGATCACCGTAACGATCGGCCGACCATGCAGCTCGGCCGGGATCGCGGCGAGCGGCGGCGCCATGCGGTGCACAACGATGGTCGTGAGCTCATCGGGTACATCGGTGATCCAGTCGCGGTAGAAGCGAAGAACTTCGGCCGACTGCTCCATCGGCCAGATCACCGGCCCGGCGAGAACGGTCGGCCCGACGCGATTCAGCCGGAACTCGAACTCGGTGACGATGCCGAAGTTGGGGCCAGCCCCTTGCATGCCCCAGAAGAGATCGCTGTTCCTCTCTGCACTGGCCACGAGGAGTTCCCCGTCAGCAGTGACCACGTCGACGGAGATGAGCTGGTCAATCGTGAGGCCGAACTTGCGCATCAGCCAGCCGATGCCACCGCCCAGGGTGAGCCCGGCGAGTCCGGTGTGGGTCACGATGCCGGCGGGAACAGCCAGCCCGAAGGCTTGGGTCTCGCGGTCGAGCTCGCCGAGAAGCACGCCGGCCTGTGCCCGTACCGTCCCTTTCGCCAGGTCGACGCGCACGCCCTTCATCAAGGACAGGTCGACGACCAGGCCGCCGTCGCACACCGACAGGCCAGGGAAACTATGCCCACCGCTGCGCACCGCGACCTGGAGATCACTGCGCCGCGCTGCGCGCACCGCATCGATCACATCGGCCGCCCCGGCGCAGCGAGCGATCACCGCGGGTTGGCGATCGATGGAGCCATTCCATACCTGCCGGTGAATCTGGTACGTCTCGTCGCCGGGGCGGACGATCTCTCCGCGGAAGCCGGCTTCGGCCTCATCGAGTGGCCGCAGGACAGTGTCGACGGCGTTGACGCTCATGTCTCCCCCTGATCCCCCGTTTGCGCCAGTATCGGCGGGCTCGGCCGGCGAAGCCAGCCCATGGGCTTACAAAAGTTCTTCATGCCCGCGCTTTGCCCCCGGGGGGAGCCCCGGCGACGCCGAGTTAGGCGTCGTAGTCGAGGACCACTCGATCGGCGGTGGGATGCGACTGGCAGGTCAGCACATAGCTGTCGGCCAGCTCGTCGTCCTCCAATGCGTAGTTCTGGTCCATGCGCACCGATCCCTCGAGCAGCTTGGCTCGGCAGGTGCCACAGACACCGCTCTTACACGCGAATGGTGCGTCGCCACGGACGCGCAATGCCGCCTCGAGGATCGGCTCTGCGGTTGCGGAAAGATCGAAGGTGGTGCTCCTGCCGTCGAGCAGCACGGTCACCGAGCATGCATCCGCGGCATCTGATGTAACCGGCCCCGTCGGGATTGTGCGGACCGGCTCGCCCTCGACGTGGAAGAGCTCGACGTGAATGCGCCCGGCCTCCGCTCCATGCTCAGTGAGCACCTTGCGCGCGGTCTCGACCATCTCGTACGGCCCGCACAGGAACCACTCGTCGACCGTGTCAACGGGCAGCAGGTGGTCCAGGAAGACACCAAGCTTTGCGCCGTCGATCCTGCCGTGGAGCAGCTCGGCTTCTGCCGCTTCCCTGGACAGCACATGGAAGAGGGCGAACCTCGCCGGATAACGGTTCTTGAGATCCTCCAGCTCCTCGAGAAACATGATCGAGCTGGTCGTCCGATTGCCGTAAAGGAGCGTCACCGTGCTGCCGGGCTCATGCTCGAGGACGGTCGCCGCGATCGACAGGATCGGCGTGATCCCCGAGCCCGCGGCGAGCAACGCATAGTGCTTGGCCTGCGACCGTTCCAGGTGGGTGAAGAAGCGGCCGGTCGGGGTCATGACGTCCAGCACCGCGCCGGGCACGAGGTGGTCCTGGGCCCACTCGGAGAAAGCCCCGCCGGGGAGTCGCTTGACCCCGATCCGCAGCACACCGGAGCCCGCCGCGCTGCAGATCGAGTAGTTTCGCCGCACGTCCTCGCCGCCGCCTCCGTCGAGAGCCTTGGCCGAGCCGTTGGTCACCCCAACGCGCACGGTGAGGTGCTGGCCATGCACGAAGTCGTACTCGCCGCGCAGCTCCTCCGTAACGTCGAAGGTCACTGCGATGGCGTCATCGGTGAGGTGGTCGACCGCGGCTACCCGCAGTGGATGGAAGACCGCGTGGCGGCGCGCCGCCGCTGGCCGGGCTTCGGGGCCCCGCTCGGCTGGCCGGGCCTCGGGCATCGCAGCCAACTCACATCGCCTTGAAATAATCGAACGGCTCACCGCAGGCACCGCAGGCATAAATGGCCTTGCACGCCGTGGAGCCGAACCTACTGACGAGCCGGCTGCGCGCAGAGCCACACCGTGGGCAGCGCGGCGAGATCGTAACCTGGACGGGACCGGAACGCGTCCGGACGCCAGACCGGCTGTGATCTCCAACTGGCCACGGGGGCGCTATCCCCGCCTCGGCCAGCTTGCGTCGCCCCTCCTCGGTGATCCAGTCAGTGGTCCAGGCGGGCGCGAGCTCGGTGCGCACCTCCACAGCGGTCGCCCCGCGGGTCTCGACCGCTTCCCTGACGTCCGCCGCGATCGCTTCCATCGCCGGGCAACCGGAGTAGGTCGGTGTGATCGTGATCGCCACCCTCCCGCCGGGTGACACAGTGACGTCCCGCAGGATGCCGAGGTCTTCGATGGTGACCATCGGCAGCTCGGGATCGGGAACCGCCGCCGCCGCCCGGCGTACGGCCTCCACATCGATCAGGACCAGGTCACTCACCAGCGCGCTCCCTGGTGCGTGCGATGCAGGTGCTGCATCTCGGCGAGGAGATAGCCGAACGCTTCGGTGTGCAAGCCACGCCGGCCGCCGCCGGGCGCGGTCCACGAACCCTCGGGCGCGGCGAGGGTCGCTTCGTCGAGCACACTTGTTACCCGCTTGTGCCACTCTTCGCGCAGACCGCTCGCGTCGACGGCGATCCCCTCCGCGACCAATCGCTGCTCAAGCTGGTCAGTACGGAAAAGCTCGTCGATATAAGGCCAGAGGCGATCCACACCCGCCTGCATGCGACGATGACTCTCCTCGGTGCCGTCACCCAGGCGCCGGGTCCAGCCGGCGGCATGGTCCTCGTGGTAGTCGACCTCCTTGATCGCTTTGCCCGCGACTCCGGAGAGGGTCGGGTCGACCGAGTCGGCCAGCCGCGCGTAGAGCAGACGCTGGTATGCGGTGAAGAAGAGCTGCCTCGCGATTGTCTGCGCGAAGTCACCGTTGGGCTGTTCGACGAGCTGGACGTTGACGAAGTCGCGTTCATCCCTGAGAAACGCGAAGTCGTCCTCGGTCCGGCCCGCGGCCTCGATCTTGCCCGCGTGCGTCAGCAGGACGCGGGCCTGACCGAGCAGGTCGAGGGCGATGTTGGTGAGCGCGACGTCTTCCTCGAGCTCGGGGGCGTTCGCCGCCCACTCGCCGAGTCGCTGGGCAAGGATGAGCGCGTCGTCGCCCAGCCGCAGTGCATACTGCGCGACCGGTGGCAGCTGCGCCGTCGGTGCGCCGCTCACAGGTGCTCCACACCCTCTGGGAGGTCGTAGAAGGTCGGGTGCCGATAAACCTTGTCGCCCGCCGGCTCGAAGAACGGATCCTTTTCGTCGGGACTAGACGCCGTGATCGACGCGGCCGGGACGACCCAGATCGAGACGCCCTCCTGCCGCCTGGTGTAGACGTCCCTGGCCATCCGCAGCGCCATCGACGCGTCGGCGGCATGCAGGCTGCCGACGTGGTTATGGGACAAACCACGCTTGCTCCGGACGAAGACCTCCCAGAGTGGCCACTGCCGGCGGTCCGTCACGCGGCCGCCCCTGCACGCGCCTGGTGCTTCGCCGCGTACGCCAGCGCCGCTTCGCGTACCCAGCGGCCGTTCTCGTGGGCGCGCACCCGGTGCTCCATCCGCTGACGGTTGCACGGCCCGTCGCCCTTGACGACGCGCCAGAACTCGTCCCAGTCGATCGGTCCGAAGTCGTACCGGCCGCGCTCAGCGTTCCAGCGCAGGTCCGGATCCGGCAGGGTCAGCTCGAGGATCTCCGCCTGCGGCACGACCATGTCCACGAACTTCTGCCGCAGCTCGTCGTTGGAGTGCCGCTTGATCTTCCAGGCCATGGATTGGGCGGAGTGCTGGGACTCGTCATCGGGGGGCCCGAACATCATCAGGCTCGGCCACCACCACCGATTCACGGCGTCCTGCGCCATTGCGCGCTGCTCCGCACTTCCGTGGGCCAGGGTGTAGAGGATCTGGTAGCCCTGCCGCTGGTGGAACGATTCCTCCTTGCAGATGCGCACCATTGCCCGGGCATATGGCCCGTAGGAGCACCGGCAGAGCGGGATTTGGTTGGTGATCGCGGCGCCGTCCACCAGCCAGCCGATGGCTCCGACATCCGCCCAGGTCAGTGTCGGGTAGTTGAAGATGCTCGAGTACTTCTGCTTGCCGCGGTGCAGCAGGTCCAACAGCTCGTCCCTGGACACCCCCAGCGTCTCCGCGGCGCTGTACAGATAGAGCCCGTGCCCGGCCTCATCCTGCACCTTGGCCATCAGGATCGCCTTGCGGAGCAGGCTTGGTGCACGGGTGATCCAATTGCCTTCCGGCTGCATGCCGATGATCTCGGAATGGGCGTGCTGCGCGATCTGGCGGATCAGGGTCTTACGGTAAGCATCTGGCACCCAGTCCCGCGGCTCCAGCCGCTGGTCGGCCGCGACCATCTGATCGAACTCCGACTGCAGCTCAGCCTCCGATGCGGCCACCGCTCTACCACCGGCGACCGTGTCCTTGGCTTCCTCAGGCAGGCCGTACATGCTTGCGGGCCACCTCTCGATGAGGCGCGGTCATCACGCGGCAACAAACCGACCGAACGTTCGGTCAGTAGAAGTTTAGTGAGCCGGCCTCAGAGGGTCAACGTGGGCGCCGACCAGCGCGATCCATTGTGCGAGTCACAAACTC
The DNA here is from genome assembly GCA_036001885.1 of Actinomycetes bacterium. Classification (GTDB taxonomy): domain Bacteria; phylum Actinomycetota; class Actinomycetes; order JAKEEW01; family JAKEEW01; genus DASYTV01. The sequence goes on along the minus strand of DASYTV010000264.1, from coordinate 4,087 downwards.
CACCACGTCGATCTGGCCGACCGCATATCGCTCGACGTCCCGGAGCATGTCGCTACTCGGTTCTAGGCCGTCGGCGCGGAGTGTAGCCAGCACCTCGCCCACGATGGCACGGCGCTCTTCGATCTCTTCGGGCCCCTTGCTTCGGCTCAGCCCCCGCATTCGCTCAGGTCCTCCTCTGGCTTGGCCGCGCGACCGCGCATCGAGCAGCAGAATGGCACCAGCAACGGATCTTCCGCCGCACCGACACGCCGCAATAGATCAACGAGCTGCTGATCCGGCCAATGCCTCAACGGCCGCGTCGTCGGCCGTGGCTGCAACACTGTGCAACGTGTCCACCAGCCGGCCGCCTCGCACTCGCCGCACCGCCACCGGAGAGCGCCGTGCCGCCTATGACCCCGAGACGCTTCTCGAAGTCGCCGCCAGGGTCTTCACCGAACGTGGCTACGACGGCACCAGCATGGAGCACCTTGCAATCGCCGCCGGCATCACCAAGTCGTCCATCTACCACCATGTCCCCGGAAAGGAAGCACTCCTGTCGGCCGCCCTCGACCGCGCGCTGGACGCGCTGTTCGCCGTCTGCGACGAGCCGCAGTCCACGACCGGCGCGGCCATCGACCGGCTCGAGCACGTCATCAGGCGTTCGGTCGAGATCCTCGACGAAGAGCTCCCCTACGTCACCTTGCTCCTTCGAGTGCGCGGCAACACCGACACGGAGCAGGATGCGCTAGAACGCCGCCGGACCTTCGACCGGTTCGTGACCAAGCTGGTGGCGGAGGCGGCGCAGGACGGAGACCTCGCACCCGAGATCGATCCGGGCCTGACGACCAGGCTGGTCTTCGGCATGATTAATTCGATCACCGAGTGGTACCACCCCGGCCGCGGCGTGACCGTTCACGAGCTGGCCGACGCGGTCGTCGCGGTGGCCCTTCGAGGCAGGCAGGCATAGGCGTAGCCGCCAATCTGCTACGTCAGGAGAGGTTGGCCAGCTTCTCGAGCAGGAGCGCCTCGGCGAGACAGGCCTTGGAGTACTCGTCCAAGTGGAGGCTCTCATCGAAGCCGTGCGCTCGAGAGTCCGGGTCCTCGACGCCGGTCACCAGGATCGCCGCTTCGGGAAAGGCCTCGGCGAACTCGGCGACGAAGGGGATCGTCCCCCCCACCCCCATGTCCACCGGTGCCCGTCCCCATGCCTCCTGGAAGGCCGCCCGCGCCGCGTCGTACCTTGGTCCTCTGGCATCGATCTGGAACGGCTCGCCGTAGGAGATAGGGGTCACCGTGACGCGAGCGCCGAAGGGCGCATGCGTCGTGAGGTGCCCGACAAGCTTGTCCATCGCCGACTTCGCGTCGTCCCCCGGGGCCAGGCGCACGCTGACCTTGGCCTTCGCCGTGGCGAGCAGGGTGTTCGAGGCATCCGCGATCCTCGTCGTGTCGATGGCGAGGACGGTCGCTGTCGGCTTGGCCCACAGCCGATCGACAAGCGGACCGGTGCCGATGAGCTCGATGCCGTCGAGGATGCCCGCCTCCGCGCGCAGGCGCTCCTCCGACAAGTCCAGTGGTGCTGCCGAGCCACTCGCGAGGCCCGAGATCGCGACGGTGCCGTTGTCGTCGTGCAAGGTGGCGAGCAGCCGGCAGAGGGTGGTGAGTGCGTCCATGACGACCCCGCCGTACATGCCTGAGTGAACCGGGTGGTCGAGCACCTGGACCTCGACAAAACAGTCGATGAGACCGCGAAGCGAGGTTGTCAAGGCAGGCACGCCGAGGTCCCAGTTGCCCGAGTCGGCGAGCACGATCACGTCGGCTATGAGCAGGTCGCCATACCGCGATAGAAACGGCCCGAGTGTGGGCGACCCCAACTCCTCCTCGCCCTCGACGAACACCGTCACACCGACTGGCGGGTTGTTGCCGAAGGCGCGCAGCGCAGCGATATGTACCATCACGCCCGCCTTGTCGTCTGCAGCTCCCCGGCCATAGAGCCGGCCATCGCGCTCGACCGGTTCGAACGGTGGCGAAGTCCACTCAGCCGGGTCCCCGGTTGGCTGCACGTCATGGTGGCCATAGAGCAGGACCGTCGGCTTGCCCGGCGGTGCCGGCTTGCGGGCGACGACTGCCGGCGCACCGCCCTCGACCTCGAGGATCTGCACATCCTTCATATCGCATCCGCGCAGCAGGGCCACTACGGCCTCGGCCGACGCGCGGACGTGACCGGAGGCCGTCGGATCGGCGCTGACCGAGGGGATACGGACCAGGCGCTCGAGATCCTCTCGCACCCCAGGAAGCACCCGCTCGACGGCCGCCCGGACATCACTCGTCATAACGCCCGAGCCTACCGATGCCGCGCGTGCCGGAAATCAATGGCGCGAGCGCGCCGGATCAAACGTGGCGACGCGACTGCACGATCCGGAACCGGCCGGCAACGAAGGCACCATCGGTCAGGACCGCATTACACGCGGGATTCGCGCCGGTGCCGTGGAAGTCGGAGAAGGCCGCCGACTGGTTTACGTAGACCCCGCTCGTCAGATTGCACGAAAGGGCGACGCCCGCGTCCATCGCCGCCTCCTCTGCGGCGTCGAGGACCTGTTCAGAGGTCGAGTAGACCGATGCTGTCAGCGCGCCCTGCTCCCTGACCGTCCGGCGGAAGATACGCAGGCTCTGCTCGGTCGAATCGGTGGCGATGAGGAAGGAGATCGGGCCGAAGAACTCACCCGAGTACACGTCCTGGTCTGCGGCGTCGAGCCGAACGATCAGCGGAGTGCGCACCCTGGCTTGAGGGAAGGCGGGATGCGTCACCTCCTCGGCGGGCCGTACCAGATCGCCCAGGGTGGCTGTTCGCTCGAGCCGAGCCAATACGGCGTCGTTGACGATCGCACCGGTCAGCTCGACCCCTCGCGCCGGATCGCTGAGGAGCGCGTCGACGGCGGCTCGAATACCCGCGGCAACCTCGTCGAAGGACTTGTCCCCTTCATTGGTCTGGATGCCGTTACGGGGGATGAGGAAGTTCTGCGGTGCCGTGCACATCTGGCCGGAGTAGAGCGACAAGGAGAAGGCGATGTTCGAGGTCATCCCGCGGAAGTCATCGGTGGAGTCGACGATGACGGTGTTGACTCCAGCCTTCTCGGTGTAGACGTCGGCCTGCCGGGCGTGCTGTTCTAGCCAGTCGCCGTACTGGGTGGAACCCGTGAAGTCGACGATCTTCATATCGTGATGGGTGGCGAGCACTGACGCCAGCCCCTCGCCGTCGCGCTCGGCAGCCAGGCAAACGAGGTTGGGGTCGAACCCGAGCTCGGCCAGCGTCTCCCTGGCTATTGCGACAGTGATCGCCAGCGGCAGCACAGCCCGAGGGTGCGGCTTGACCACAGTCGCATTCCCCGTCACCAGGCTCGCGAACAGACCCGGGTAGGAGTTCCACGTCGGGAAGGTGTTGCAGCCCACGACAAGTGCCAGCCCACGCGGCACTACGTGGAAGGTCTTGGTCATCCGCAGCGGGTCACGCCTGCCTTGCGGCTTCTCCCAGTAGGCCGTGTCCGCATGCCGGGTCATCTCGGTATAGGCATACGCGATGGCCTCGAGCGCCCGGTCCTGCGCATGTGGGCCGCCCGCCTGGAACGCCATGACGAACGCCTGGCCGGTCGTATGCATGACCGCGTGGGCGAGCTCGAAGCTGCGCTTGTTGATCCGGTCGACGATCTCGATGCAGACGGCCGCCCTTGCGAGCGGACCGGCGTCGCGCCATTCAGGAATCGCCGCCCGCATCGCGGCGAAGAGCTTCTCCACATCGGCGACATGCGGATAGGTGACTCCAAGCTCGGGGCCGAACGGCGACTGCTCGGCACCGACCTGGCCGTCGCTGCCCGGCATCTCCAGCCCGGGAAACGGCTTGCCGAGATGAGCGGTGTAGGCAGCTTCACCCTCGGCCGCAGCGGTCTCGCCGTAGACCCTGGGGCTGGGCGACTCCGGGTATGCCGAGAAGTACGTGCGCTCATGCGCCGCGGCCACCGCTTTGTCGAGGGTGGGACGATGCTTCTCGATCAGCTCGTCGACGGCCGGGGTGGTCATCGTCTGCGGCATCGTCGCCCGCTCCTTACCTCGCGCC
>DASYTV010000263.1:0-25202 GCA_036001885.1 Actinomycetes bacterium | reverse complement strand
GTCGCTGTGGACAGAGCAGGATCGGACCGTGACACCGCCTGCCACGGCTCGCCTCGAGGGGGCGCTCAGCCTCTCGGTCCAGTCCGTCTGCCCAGCCCTCAAGGTGGAACACTCCCAGCTGCCCGCGAACCCGGTTGTGGTCCGCATGGTCCTGGCCGCGATCGCGCCCGGGCCGCTCGCCTCTCCCACCTCTGCCGCCTGCTGACGGGACCGGCGTATCGCGTCCCGTCGGACGACGCTCACCGCATAACGGTATGGCGGGCAATCTCGACTTCCGTCCCTAGTTGGCACCATCTCGACCGATTCGTAAGCTTCACCACCTGGACTGGGTACCTAACCTCTCCTGTCCGGGGCCGCCGAGGAGAGGGATGGCGTTCCGGTGACAGACTGACCGTTCCGTCGTCCGCGTCCGCTAGCGTCCGTCACCGTGGCGGATCCGGCGCATGATCTTCGCGATGCAGTGCGTGCCCGCTTGCAGGCCGCAGCCGATCCGGTGAAGGCGCCGCGCATGCAGGCGTACATGAAATCGGCGATGCCCTTCTACGGCGTGCCCGCGCCCGGCCAGAAGGCGCTGTTCAAGATCGTATTTGCCGATCATCAACTGCCAGATCGAGCGACCTGGCTGCGCGCCGTCGAGCTGCTCTGGCGTGCCGCGACTCACCGCGAGGAGCGCTATGCCGCCATCGCACTGAGCGGCTACCGCGCCTATGCGCCCTACCAGCACGTCGACCTTGTCAGCGGGCTTTACGCCGAGCTTGTGTCGACCGGGGCGTGGTGGGACTACGTCGATGAGATCGCGATCCGGCGGATTGGTCCGCTCCTGCGCGCCGAGCCCGCCGCAGTGACGCCGATCATGCGGGTATGGGCCGCCGACAGCCACCTGTGGAAGCGACGTACCGCGATCATCTGCCAGATCGGTAACAAGGAGGCCACCGACCGCGACCTGCTCACCTTCGCCATCGACGGCAACACCGACGGCCAGGACTTCTTCATCCGCAAGGCCATCGGATGGGCCTTGCGCGAGCTGGCGAAGCGCGACCCGGCCTGGGTGCGGTCATTCGTCGCCGATCGCCGCGCCGCGCTCTCCGGCCTCTCACAACGCGAAGCCTTCAAGAACATCGGTCCTCAACCGACTAGTGGTCCCGTTAACGAGGTCCTCTGACAGATGCGCGAGGACCGCTGGATGCATGGCAAGGCCGCAGCGAGCCCTCGTAACGGCGCTACGTGGGCGAGCGAGAACGCGGCCAATGTGTCCTTGCGGGGTCCCCGCGGGAACGAGGAGCAGCGCGGAACGTTTCCGTGGGGTGCGCACCAGCGGGACCGGGCAGACGCAAAGAGACGTCGTTAGCGGGACGCTAGCTCCGCAACTCGGCTCCGGTACGGCGGGCCGCCTCGGCTATTGCGGCATCGCGAGCAGCGGTCGTCTCCTCGACCGTGAGAGTGCGGTCCGTTGCCCGGAATCGCAGCGCGAACGCGAGGGAGCGGCGACCCGGCCCGATCTGGCTGCCGGTGTAAACGTCGAAGAGCCTGATGGACTCGAGAAGCTCGCCGGCGCCATCCCGCAGTGCCGCCGCCACCTCCCCCGCCGGTACAGCATCCGCCACCACCAAGGCGACATCCTGGGTGGCGACCGGGTAGGTCGAGATCGGTTTCGCCACCGGCACCGGCTCCGCCTCCGGCTCGAACGCATCGAGTTCGAGCTCCATTGCGCAGCTGCGGGCAGGCAGGTCGAACGCCGACATCACCCTTGGGTGCAGCTCACCCGCGTGGCCGACAACGCGATCGTCCACGACAAGTGCCGCACAGCGACCCGGATGCCAGGGCGCATGGGCGTCGGCGCGTACCTCGAGGTCGACCCCGGCCTCGGCCGCGACGAGCCGCGCCGCCTGAATCGCGTCGGCCCAGGTAGCGGGTCGACCCTCGCCCCACCAGCCAGCCGGCTCCCACTGGCCGGTCAGCACGACCCCGACCCGCCAGGGCTGCCGAGGGAGCGCGGCGTCCAGTTCCTCTTGCTGTTCGGGCGTCGGCGGCCCGGCCACACTGAGCAACGGCGCTGGATCGCCCTCCTTGTCAGTGGGCCGGAAGACCAGCCCGGTCTCGAAGAGGGCGAGGTCGGCGAATCCGCGGCTGATGTTGCGACGGGCGGTGGCGAGCAGCCCGGGAAGCAGGGTCGTTCGCAGCAGTGGCTGCTCTTTCGACAACGGGTTGAGCAGGCGCAGGGCCTGCCGCCGCGGATCCGCCTCGTCCAACCCAAGCGCGTCCAGCTCGTCGGGCCCGATGAACGGGAACGCGAGCACCTCGACGTACCCCGCGCCGGCGAGCACCCGGCCGATCCGCCGGCGCAGCCGCTGCCTGGGCAGCAGGCCGCGACCGGCCGGCGCCATCGGCAGGACCGCCGACAGTGTGTCGTAGCCCTCGAGCCTGATGACCTCTTCGTCGAGGTCAGCGGGGTCTGTCAGGTCCGGCCGCCAGCTCGGTGGTATCACCCGCAGCAGCGCATCTGATTCTGATGATCCCGGGACGGTCGCACCCCGGGCACGGCGCGTCCCGGCGGACGCTGCCTTGGCCGCCGACGTGGCATCGATCTCGACCGTGCACCCGATGCCGGTGAGGAAGCCGACGACCCGTTCGGCCGGTATGTCGTGGCCGGCCACCCGACCGGCTCGGGATGCCGGGACCGTGATTGTGACCGGCTTCCGCGGCAGGTTGTCCTCGCTCGCAGGTCCTGACACGCCGCCGCCGAGCTCGACGAGCAACTGGGCCGCGCGGGCGACGGCGACGGGCGGCAACTCAGGATCCACACCGCGCTCGAAACGGCGGGAAGCCTCGCTGGACAGGCCGTGCCGGCGACCCTCCTTGGCGATCCCCAGCGCGTCGAAATGCGCCCCCTCGATGACCAGGTCGGTCGAGCCGGAGTCGATCTCGGTATGCAGGCCGCCCATCGTTCCGGCGAGGGAGATCGGCCCTGACGAGTCGGTGATGAGGATGTCGTCCGGATGCAGGTCCCGCACAACATGATCCAGCGTCTCCAGCCGCTCGCCCGCTCGCGCCCGGCGGACGACGATCTGGCCGGTCAGCCGTGACCGATCGAAGGCGTGCAGCGGCTGGCCGTACTCCAGCATCAGATAGTTCGTGACATCGACCGCGAGAGAGACTGACCGCATGCCGCACAAGTGCAGCCGGTGGCGCAGCCATAGCGGGCTCGGCCGCTTGGGATCGAAACCGGAGACCGGGCGGAGGACGAACCGGTCACACGCGGTGGGATCCTCGATCGCTGCGCCGTACGGCTCAGCCGGTCCGTCCGCGGCCGACAGGTCGACCAAGTCAGCCGGGTCTCGGAACGCGACCCCATAGGCGATGGCCGCTTCGCGTCCGACGCCGCGCACCGAGAGGCAATAGCCGCGATCCGGCGTGACCGCGATGTCGAGCACGTCCTCGCGGACGCCGAGAAGGTCGATCGCATCCGCGCCGATGTGCAGGGCGGGTGGCGTATGGGCGCCCAACCCGGCCGGTCCGTTCAGCACGATGATCCCGGTGTGATCGTCGCCGAGCCCGAGCTCGCGCGCGGAGCAGATCATCCCGTCCGAGATGCGGCCGTATGCCTTGCGGGCGGCGATCGCGAACGGTCCAGGCAGGATCGCACCGGGGAGGGCGACCACGACGTGGTCGCCAACGGCGAAATTGGTCGCGCCACAGATGATGCCGCGGGTGCCGCCGTGCTCCTGGCCGACATCGACCTGGCAGTAACGGATCGGCTTCTTCAGGCCGGTCAGCTCCTCGATCGCCCGGACGAGGCCGACAATGAGGGGCCCGGTGATGTCGATGCCGACCTGGTCGACTGTCTCGACCTCTAGGCCAGCGCGGATGAGCCGCTCGGCGACGTCGCGTCCTGACTGGTAGGCAGGGAGGTGGGCGTAGTCACGCAGCCAAGACAGCGGGACCCGCATCAGATCTCCATGCCGAACGCGGTGGTGAAGCGGACATCGCCCTCGAACATGTCGCGCATGTCCTCAACGCCGTGCCGGAACATCAGCCCACGCTCGAGGCCCATACCGAAAGCGAAGCCGGAGTAGCGGTCGGGATCGATGCCGCAGGCAACGAGTACCCGCGGATTGACCATGCCGCAGCCACCCCACTCGATCCAGCCCTCGGACGAGCACGTGCGGCATGCGGGTGCACCAGGCTCGACCGAGGCACCACGGCAGACGAAGCATTGGATATCGAGCTCGGCTGACGGCTCGGTGAACGGGAAGTAGGACGGGCGCAGCCGGGTCGTCAGGCCGGCGCCGAACATGGAAGACGCGAAGTGGTCAAGCGTGCCCTTCAGGTGGGCCATCGTGATGCCTTCGTCGACGGCGAGGCCCTCGACCTGGTGGAAGACGGGTGAGTGCGTCGCGTCCATCTCATCGGTACGGAACGTCCGGCCCGGGCAGATGACATAGATCGGCAGGTCGCGGGTCAGCATGGCACGGGCCTGGACAGGCGACGTATGCGTTCGGAGCACCCGGTTGGTGCCCGCCGGGGCGACGAAGAACGTGTCCATCATCGTCCGGGCGGGATGCCCGTCGGGCATGTTGAGCGCGTCGAAGTTGTACCACTCGGCCTCGAGCTCAGGACCCTCGGCGATCTCCCAGCCCATTGCGATGAAGATGTCGCCGACCCGCTCCTGGATCGTGGTCAATGGATGCCTCGCCCCCCTGCGCTCCCGGTCGGTCGGCAGGGTGACGTCGACGGTCTCGTCGACCAGGACCCGTGCGTCGCGGGCTGCCTCCAGCTCGGCCTGGCGAGCCGTCAGTGCCTCGGCGACCTGCTTGCGCGCGCCGCCGACGCGCTTGCCGGCATCGGCCTTGGCCGCCGGCGGCAGGGCACCGATTTCACGGTTCGCCAGGGCAAGCGGCGACCGGTCGCCCGCATGCGCGATCTTGACATCCTTGAGCGCATCCAGGCTGGTGGCGGCCGCAATGGCAGCGAGCGCGTCATCGCGCATCCGGCTGACTTCGTCAGGATGGAGCATGGAGACTTCAACGGGGTCGTAGGTGTTATTAGGTGCCGACATATAGGTGGTCCAGGGTTTGGCAACCGTACGGGCTACTGGCTTGCGCGATCCTGGCCGAGTCTAATGTCGTGGCTGCGTCGCGATCACCCGAAGGTACGGCGGCCGTCTCCACGCCGTCCCGTGGGCGAACGGCGTCTCTGCCGTTCGGCGATCGACGCGACGACGGGAGGGATCATGGCTGAGGAGCCGCTCACCCGGTTCAACGCGTTGCCGCCCGATGAAGCGGAGGCGGAGTTGCTCGCCTGCTGCGCGGCGCCATCCTGGGCCGCGGCCGTCGTGGCCGGCCGGCCGTATGCCGACCGTGCCTCGGTGTTGGCTACCTCGGCTGATGCGTTCGCGCGGATGCCGGCAGCCGACCTGTCCGCGGCCATCGCGGCCCATCCCCGCATCGGCGACCGCGGCACCGGCGACTCGGCCGGACCGGCAGCATCGTCGCGGGACACAGCCGGACGAGGGGAACCCTCACGCGGTCCGACCGGGCATGAGGGGGACACGCGTGACGGGGAGTCGCGTGCCGGGGATTCGCGCGACGGGGAGTGGTCTCGTCAGGAGCAAGCTGGGGTGGCCGGCGCGAGCGCGGACACCCTGGCTGCGCTGGCCGCAGGCAATAGGGCTTATGAGGAACGGTTTGGCCAGGTGTTCCTGATCTGCGCGACCGGTCTGAGCGCGGCGGAGATGCTCGCCGTACTGCGCACGCGACTCGGCAACGACCCGGACACCGAGGCGAAAATCGTCAGGGAAGAGCTGGGCAAGATCACCGGACTGCGGCTGCAGAAGCTCCTCGGAGGTGACCGGACGTGACCGAGCCGGATACGCAGCCCGGGAAGGCAAGCAGTGTGTCGACCCACGTGCTGGACACCGCTGCCGGCCGGCCGGCCGGGGATGTAGCAGTCCGCGTTGAGTGTCTGCGAAGTGGGAGCTGGTCCGCGGTGGCGGCCGGACGTACCGACCGGGACGGGCGGCTGCGTACGTGGACTATGGGAACGCCAGGATCCACCGCGCAGGAGCCGCGGATCGAGGATCCTGCGCACGTCGGCGAGGGCCACCCCACGGGTGATTTTCCGGTGGGCCGCTACCGGCTGGTCTTCGACATCCAGCACTACTTTCTCGGCTGGGGTCTCGCGCCCTTCTTCCCTGAGGTGACCGTCGAGTTCATCATCGACGGATCCGGACAGCACTATCACGTACCGCTGCTCGTGAGCCCTTACTCGTACACGACCTATCGGGGGAGCTGACCCATGGACGTGGTCCTCGGCCAGAACGAGTACGGCAAGTCGGAGATCAGGCTCGCGCATGTGGGCAGGAACGGTGAGCGGCACGACTTTCGCGACCTGTCCGTCAGTGTCGCCCTCTCCGGCGACTTCGCCGACGTCCACCTGACCGGCGACAACACGAACGTGCTGCCCACCGACACCCAGAAGAACACCGTGTACGCCTTCGCCAAAGAGCACGGCGTCGGTGAGATCGAGGACTTCGCCAGCCGGCTCGCGCAGCATTTCGTCGACTCGCACGGGCCGGTACGGCGCGCAACGGTGACTGTGGACGAGTACGGCTGGGCCCGACTCGGGCCGCACTCGTTCACCGCAGGAAGCGAGGTGCGCCACACTCGTGCCCGTCGCCAGGCCGGGAACACGGAGCTGATCTCCGGCCTGTCGGGGTTACGGCTGATCAACACGACCGGCTCTGAGTTCACCGGCTTCGCCAGAGACCACTACACAACCCTGCCCGAGGCGAGCGACCGCATCCTGGCGACCCGGGTCTCCGCCCGGTGGTGGCCAGCCGAGCCACCCGGTGAGGGCCCGGGGCCGCAGGAACCCAGAGATTGGGCAACGTCGTATGCAGAGACTCGCCGCCATCTGATCGAGGCGTTCATCGAGACCTACTCGTATTCGCTACAGCAGACCCTCTATGCCATGGGCACACGCGTGCTCCAGAGTCGACCCGAGATCGCGGCGATCCGGCTGTCACTGCCGAACATCCACCACACCCCGGTCGATCTCTCGCCCTTCGGCCTTGCAAACGACAACGAGATCTTCGTCGTGAGCGACCGCCCATTCGGGCTCATCGAGGCGACGGTCGCCCGCGACGAGGTGGCGGATTCGCGCGGCGGAACCACATTGTTCGATGATGGCGGTTGGCCGCGCGGGCAGCGGGGGTGGTGACGTATGGAGTTCCTGCAGCCGGGGACCTGGGCGGACGCGCTGGCCGCAAAGGCCGAAGTCCCGGCCGCACTGCCGATCATCGGCGGGACGGACGTCATGGTCGAGCTCAACTTCGACCGGCAGCGGCCGTTCGCGCTGCTGGACCTCACCCGGGTCGCCGAACTGGCCGACTGGGCCGTCGAAGACGGGCTGCTGCGCATCGGGGCCGGGGTTACGTACACCAGGATCATCCACGAACTCGCTGATCGGCTGCCTGGGCTCGCCATGGCGTCGCGGACGGTCGGCTCCCCGCAGATCCGCAACCGCGGGACAGTGGGCGGCAACCTGGGGTCGGCCTCCCCCGCCGGCGACGCCCATCCACCACTGCTGGCGACGGACGCACTCGTGGAGGTTGGGTCGGTACGCGGCACCCGCCGCATGCCGATCGCCGACTTCTTCACCGGGCCGAAGCGCCATGCGCTCGCACCGGACGAATTGATCGCGGCGTTCCTGGTGCCCCCGGCCGGCGGCCCGCAGCAGTTTGCGAAGATCGGCACGAGGAACGCGATGGTCATCGCGGTCGCCTCCTTCGGCCTCGCCCTGCATCCGGAACACGGCACGGTTGGCGCTGCGCTCGGCTCGGCCGCCCCAACGCCGTTGTTCGCCGGCGAGGCCGCGGCGTTTGCCGGCGCCGAGCTCCGCGACACCGGGTTGTGGGCGTCGCGGGCCGCGCTGCCGACGGTCGTCGCGGAACGCTTTGGCGAGCTGGTCGCGATGGCCGCCTCACCAATCGACGACGTGCGCGGCAGCGCTGCCTACCGACGGCATGCCCTGGCGGTGCTCGCCAAGCGGACCTTGATCTGGGCGTGGGACGACTACCGGAGGGGCGGCTTCGGATGACCCGCATAACGGGACTCTCGCGGCGGTGCCTCGACGCTGATCTGGAGTCATCATGCGGCTGACGTGCACGGTGAACGGCGAGCAGCGGGAAGCCGACGACATCTGGCCCGGCGAGAGCCTCCTGTATGTCCTGCGGGAACGGATGGGACTCCCCGGTTCGAAGAATGCGTGCGAACAGGGCGAGTGCGGCTCGTGCACTGTCTACCTCGACGGGGTGCCGGTCTGCGCCTGCCTGGTGGCTGCCGGGCAAGCCGAGGGACGCTCGGTGGTCACCGTCGAGGGGCTGGCCGGTCGGTCCAGGGTCAGGACCGCGGACACCATGCCCCTCGGCACTGAGACCGATGGCCTCGATCCTGTCCAGCAGGCGTTCCTCGACGCCGGAGCGGTGCAGTGCGGGTTCTGCACGCCCGGCCTGGTGGTCGCCGTCCACGATCTGCTCCGGCGCATCCCCACTCCGAGCGACCCCCAGATCAGGGAGGCGCTGGCCGGCAACCTGTGCCGCTGCACCGGCTATGAGCAGATCCTCGCGGCGGTCCGCTTGGCCGCGGTGCGCGGGTCAGGGAATGGGACGCCGCCATGACCGGCGACCAGACGCTCGTCATCGACGGATGCGCGATCGCCGTCGTTGACGCGGAAGGCACCGAGTACGAGCGCGGGCACATCGTGATCGACGGAGACCGGATCGTGTCGGTCGCCGACGGCCCCGCGCCACGGGACTCGGCGACCGCTCGATACGTCGACGGCCACGGCTGCCTCGCCACACCAGGTCTGGTGAACACCCACCACCATCTGTACCAGTGCGCTACCCGGGGATACGCCCAAGAGGCGATCTTGTTCGACTGGCTCAAGACGCTGTACCCGATCTGGGCCGGCATCGATGAGGACATCGTCGGCGTGGCCGCCCGAGCCGGACTGGCCTCGCTCGCCCTCTCCGGCTGCACACTGAGCACCGACCATCACTACGTCTTCCCGCGGGGGGCGGGGGATCTCCTCGGCGCGACCGTCGCCGCCGCCGCGGAGATCGGCCTGCGATTCCACCCGACCCGCGGCTCCATGGACCTCGGCCAGTCCACCGGCGGGCTGCCGCCGGACGCCGTCATCGAGGATCTCGACACAGCGCTGGCCGCGACGGCGGACGCGATCGACCGCTTCCACGATCCGTCCCCCGGCGCGCGGGTGCGCGTCGCGGTGGCGCCCTGCTCGCCCTTCTCCGCAAGCGGTGCTCTGATGCGGGCAGCCGCAGAGCTCGCCCGTGATCGAGGTGTCCGGCTCCACACGCACCTCGCGGAAACGATCGAGGAGGAGGAGTACTGCCGGGAGCTGTTCGGCCGAAGCCCCGTCGAGTACATGGCGGACTTGGGCTGGCTCGGCCCGGATGTATGGATGGCGCACTGCGTCTGGCTCGGGGACGACGCCATCCGGCGGTTCGCCGAGACAGGCACCGGTGTGGCGCACTGCCCGAGCTCGAACGCCCGCCTCGGTGCCGGTATCGCGCCCGTACGGCGCCTGCTCGACGCCGGCGCGCCGGTCGGTCTCGGCGTGGATGGTGCGGCGTCGAACGAGGCGGGCGAGTTGGTGATGGAGCTCAGACAAGCGCTCCTGATGGCTCGGGTTCGCCCCGTCGACCCCGTTAGCTCGGGAGCTCAGGAGACTGCGGCTGTCGGGGGTGGACACGTTGCGGCCCCGGCCGGACCGGCGAGCCTCACCGCCCGGGAGGCGTTGAGGCTGGCGACCAGGGGCGGGGCGCAGTGCCTGGGCTGGGAAAGCGAGCTCGGCTCGCTCCAGCCGGGCAAGCTGGCAGACCTCGCGCTCTGGCGGCTGGACGGGATCGGCCATGTCGACATCGCCGACCCGGTCGCAGCGCTCGTCCTCGGGCCACGGCCACCACTCTCGTTGCTCCTCGTCGGTGGCCGGACGGTTGTGGAGGACACGGAGCTGCGCACAGCTGATGTCAACACGGTCGCTCGTAGCGCTCGGGCGGCTGCACATCGGCTCTCGCCGGAAGGTAGCCGCACCGCGAAACCCCTGACGATGAAGGTGCCCTGATGACTGACCTGTCGCTGCACGGTGCGCTTCACCAGGAGACCCAGGAGCGGGTGTCCGGCGGCGTCGGCGAGAGCGCGGGACGTCCGGATGGGACGTTGAAGGTGTCTGGCGAGTTCGCGTTTTCCTCCGACCTGTGGGCCGACGACATGCTGTGGGGAGCGACGCTGCGCAGTCCGCATCCGCGAGCGCGTGTCCTAGCGATCAACCTCGGCCCCGCCCTGGCGCTACCCGGTGTCTATGCCGTGCTCACGCACGAGGACGTTCCAGGGTCGAAGCTGTACGGGCTCGAGGTCGTCGACCAGCCCGTACTCGCCATCGACGAGGTGCGCCATATCGGCGAGCCGATCGCGATCGTCGCGGCCGACCATCCGGAGACGGCGCGCCGCGCGATCGACGCGATCCAGGTCGACTACGAGGTGCTGACGCCGATAGTGGACAGCGAGGGCGCCCTCCAGCCGGACTCGGATCTGGTCTATGCCGACCGGCCGGGCCACTCGGCCGGTGGCAACATCACCAGGCACGTCGCCGTCAGGACCGGCAACCCGGACGCGACCGCCGACGTCGTGGTGACCGGTGACTACGAGGTCGGCATGCAGGACCAGGCGTTTCTCGGTCCCGAGTCCGGAATGGCCGTGCCGGCTGAGGACGGGGGCGTCGATATCTACGTCGCCACGCAGTGGCTCCATGTCGACCGCGGCCAGATCGCGCGGTGCCTGGGCCTGCCGACTGACAAGGTGCGGATCAGCCTGGCCGGGGTGGGCGGCGCCTTCGGTGCCAGGGAAGACCTGTCGATGCAGATCCACGCCGCCATGCTGGCCCTGCATACCGGCAAACCGGTCAAGGTCGTCTATTCACGGGAGGAATCCTTCTTCGGCCATGTGCACCGGCACCCCGCCCGGCTGCACTACGAGCACGGCGCGACCAGGGACGGGCGCCTCGTCTTCGTCAAGGCACGGATCGTGCTCGACGGCGGCGCGTACACGTCGTCTTCTCCTGCCGTCGCCGCGAATGCCGCGACGCTCGGCGTCGGTCCCTACGTCGTTCCGAACGTGGTCATGGACTCGACCATCGCGTACACGAACAATCCGCCCTGCGGTGCCATGAGGGGCTTCGGCGCCGTCCAGGCGTGCTTCGCGTACGAGGCGCAGATGGACAAGCTGGCTGCTGGACTCGACATCGATCCGGTCGACCTGCGGATCCGCAACGCGCTCGCGGAGGGGGACCGGATGCCCACGACCGATCAGCTCGTCGACTCGGCGGCCCCGGTCGCGCAGCTCCTCGAGCGGGTACGCTCCCGGCCGCTGCCGCCCCCGACGACCGGGGGGGACAGCGAGGTCGACCTGACGACGATGCCTGGCGGCGTGTCCAACACAACCCACGGCGAGGGGGTGCGCCGGGGAGTCGGATACGCGGTCGGCATCAAGAACGTCGGCTTCTCTGAAGGCTTCGACGACTACTCAACCGCCCGGGTTCGCCTGAGCATCGTCGGCGGCGAGCCGACCGCCATGGTGCACACCGCGGCCGCCGAGGTTGGTCAGGGTCTGGTGTCGGTCCAGGCCCAGATCGCGCGGACCGAGCTCGGCATCGACCGGGTCGTCGTGCTCCCCGCCGACACGTCGGTGGGCTCGGCAGGCTCGTCGTCGGCGTCGCGGCAGACCTATGTCACCGGCGGCGCGGTGCGGGCCGCCTGCCAGGCAGTCCGCGCGAGGGTCCTCGAGCTGGCGGCCGAGCGGCACGCAGCCGGGCACTCCCCCGGCGGGACCGATCTGAGCCCGGAGCAACGGCCGGAGGTTGGCAGCCCGCTCGAAGGACCGTCGGGAGGCGCGGCGGATCTGCGCTCCCTGGACCTCATCACGCTGCTCGGCGACGAAGAGATCGAGGAGACCGTCGAGTGGCGGCACCGGCCCACGTACCCGCTCGACCCGGTGACGGGCAAGGGCAACGCGCACGTCCAGTTCGCCTTCGCCGCTCATCGTGCGGTCGTCGACGTCGACACCGACCTCGGGCTGGTGCGGGTCGTGCAGATCGATACGGCACAGGACGTGGGCAAGGCGATGAACCCGCAGGCAGTGCTCGGCCAGATCCATGGCGGCACGGCACAGGGGCTGGGGCTCGCCCTGATGGAGGAGATCCAGATCGCCGATGGGCAGGTACGTAACCCGTCGTTCACCGACTACCTGATCCCGACCATCCTTGACATGCCGCCCATCGAGGTCGACGTGCTCGAGCTCGCTGATCCGTACGCTCCCTACGGGCTGCGCGGGGTCGGCGAACCGCCGACCATCTCCTCGACACCGGCCATCGCAGCAGCGGTCCGCTCCGCGACGGACCGCCCACTGACCCGCGTCCCGATCCGGCCGGAGGACATCGTCGACGTCGCGGCTACGGCCGCACTCTGACCTCGGACACAGGGCACTAGCCCGGCCAACGGTGGCGCTGTCTCGATAGGTTCGTCGAGGGCACGCTCAGCGGACGGGGCGGGCTGAATCGCATGGGCCGCTGCGAAGCGCTCAGCACCCGAGGAGGATCGGCATCGATGACGGAGCAACAAGGTGTCACACGCATCGCACGCGCCGATTTCCCCGGCGCTGACCGGGTCCTGACGCCTGAGGCCGGCGCCTTCGTGGCCGATCTGCACCGCGAGTTCGAGAAGCGCCGGCAGGAGCTGCTCGCTCGGCGCACGGAGCGGCGTCAGCAGGTCGCCACGACTGGGCGGCTCGACTTCCTCGCCGAGACCAAACCGATCAGGGAGTCGGCCTGGACGGTCGCGCCGGCCCCGCGGGACCTGCTCGACCGGCGAGTGGAGATCACCGGTCCCACCGACCGGAAGATGACCATCAACGCGCTCAACTCGGGTGCGCGGGTGTGGCTGGCCGACCACGAAGACGCCAACTCTCCGACGTGGCACAACATGGTGGTCGGCCACGTCAACCTGGTCGATGCGATCGAGCGGGAGATCACATTCGAGGGTCCGGACGGTCGGCGATATGAGCTACACGACGGGCCGCTCCCCGCGATCATCTTCCGGCCGCGTGGCTGGCACCTTCCAGAACGGCATGTCATCGTCGACGGTACCCCTGTCGCGGGGGCGCTCTTCGACTTCGGGCTTTACTTCTTTCACAACGCCAGGCGGCTGCTCGCGCACGGCTCTGGGCCGTATTTCTACCTGCCGAAGCTGGAGAGCTACCTCGAGGCACGGCTGTGGAATGACATCTTCGAGTACGCCCAGGAGCGGCTCGAGCTGCCGAACGGAACAGTCCGGGCGACCGTATTGATCGAGACGATCACCGCGGCCTTCGAGATGGACGAGATCCTCTGGGAGCTACGCGACCACGCGTCCGGCTTGAACGCCGGACGGTGGGATTACCTGTTCAGCGTCATCAAGACCTTCCCCAGCCTGACAAACCTGGCCACCGATCAAGAGGGCGGACAGGCCCGGGGAACCGGCCAGGCGACTCGGCAGGGCGTGCTTCCCGACCGTTCCGCGGTCACCATGACCGCGCCGTTCATGCGGGCGTACACCGAGTTGCTCGTCGCCACCTGCCACCGGCGTGGTGCGTTCGCGATGGGTGGGATGGCGGCCTTCATTCCGAGCCGGCGCGATCCCGAGGTCAACGAGCGGGCCCTCGCAGCCGTACTCGCTGACAAGGAACGCGAGGCAGGTGACGGTTTCGACGGCTCCTGGGTGGCCCACCCGGATCTCGTTCCGGTCTGCCTCGAAGCCTTCGATAGCGTTCTCGCCGACCGGCCCAACCAGCTCGACGTTCAGCGCCACGATGTGACGGTCGGCGCCGCGGAGCTGCTCGACATCGCGTCGACACCGGGCGCGGTGACCGCCGCGGGGCTCCGGGCGAATATCAGCGTCGGACTTCGCTATCTCGAGTCGTGGCTACGGGGCATCGGCGCAGCCGCGATCGACAATCTCATGGAGGACGTCGCGACGGCCGAGATCGCTCGCTCCCAGGTCTGGCAGTGGGTGCACCAGGACATCGAGCTGGCCGACGGCACCCCGGTGACCTCCGATCTCGCACGCGGGGTCATGCGTGACGTCCTCGACCAGATCGCGAACGCGGTGGGTGCGTCCACATTCGCCGACGGTCGCTGGGCCGACGCCGAGCATCTGCTCGAGCAGGTCGCTCTCAGCGCCGACTTCGTCGAGTTCCTCACCTTCCCGGCCTACACCCACCTGGCATGACCGGCCCTACCGCGGTGACCGTCCCCGGGGTGAGCCTGGTGATCCGCGGACGGCGTGTCGTCCTGCCGGATGGCGAGCGCGCGGCGGCGGTGGCAATCGGCAATGGCCGGATAGCCGCAGTCCTGCCCGCCGGCGCACCGGTGCCTGGCGCCGCCGAGATCGTGCTCAGCGACGACGAGGTGCTGCTGCCGGGCCTAGTGGACACGCACGTCCACGTCAACGAGCCCGGGCGTACCGGATGGGAAGGCTTCACCACGGCCACCCGAGCGGCGTCGGCAGGTGGGGTCACGACGATCGTGGATATGCCACTCAACAGCGACCCGCCGACCATCGATCCGGCTGCGCTCGATGTTAAGCGGGCGGCCGCCCGGGCCGCCGGCTGCTACGTGGACGTTGGCTTTTGGGGCGGGGCGGTGCCGACGAACGTAGGCCGGCTCAGCGAACTACTCGACGCGGGCGCGCTCGGTGTCAAGTGCTTCCTCGTCGACTCTGGTATCCCCGAGTTTCCCCCTCTGGACGACCTCGAGGTGGCGTCAGTGCTACGCGAGATCGCCGCGGTCGACGGGGTCCTGCTTGCCCATGCCGAGGATCCCGCCGTTCTCGCGGCGGCACCGCAGCCGCGAGGCCGGTCGTACCAGGACTTCCTCGCCTCGCGGCCTGCCGAGGCGGAGGACCAGGCCATCGCTCGCCTGGTGACGCTGGCCGCGGTGACGGGAGCACGCGTCCATGTCGTGCACCTATCGAGCGCGAGCGCGCTGCCGCTGCTCGCCGATGCACGTCGGGACGGAGTACGGATCACAGCCGAGACGTGCCCGCACTACCTGAGCCTGGCCGCTGAGGACATCCCTGACGGCGCCACCCAGTACAAGTGCTGCCCGCCGATTAGGGACGCCGCGAACCGTGACGGGCTCTGGAAGGGTCTTGCCGACGGCCTGATCGATCTCGTCGTTTCCGACCACTGTCCCTGCCCAGCGGCGCTGAAGTCGCTGGCAAGCGGCGACTTCGAGACCGCGTGGGGTGGCATCTCGTCGCTGCAGCTTGGACTTCCGGTCGTCTGGACAGTGGCTAAGGACCGGGGGCACGGACTCGCGGACGTCGCGCACTGGATGGCAGCCGCACCGGCCGGACTTGCCGGCTTGCCGAGCAAGGGGCGGATCACCGTGGGTGCAGACGCCGACCTCTGCGTCTTCGCACCGGCGGAAACCTGGCTGATCGAGCCTGCCGCCCTGCACCACCGGCATCCACTTACCCCGTACACCGGACGGCTCGTCACCGGTCGGGTGCGGGCGACCTGGCTGCGGGGCGAGCGCATCAGCGACAGCCGGCCCACAGGGCGCCTGCTTTCCGGGACGAGCGATGAGTGATTTCACGAGACTTCCCGACCTGGCGTCGCGGCGGTTCGGGGGCAGCGTCCTCCGCGCGACAGACGAGTTCTTCGCTGCGAGTGAAAACCTGATCAGACCTGAGCCGCCGAGCTTCACCCCGCAGACATTCGGGCCCAAGGGGCAGGTCTACGACGGCTGGGAGACGCGGCGACACCGGGAACCCGAACACGACTGCGCGATCATCCGGCTCGGGCTGCCGGGCGTCGTGCGTGGCATCGTCGTCGACACGGCGTATTTCATCGGCAACTATCCCCCGGAGATCTCTGTCGAGGGTTGCGAGACCAGCAGGAGCGACGGGCCGCACGATTCGACGGCGTGGACTCCGCTGGTGCCGCGATCGGCGGTGGACGGCGACGCACAGAACGCGTTCCGCGTCGACGTCGACCGCCGGGTCACCCACGTACGGCTGTGCATTTACCCCGACGGCGGAGTGGCGCGACTGCGGGTGCATGGCGAGGTGATACCGGATCCACTTGCCTTCGCGCTTGGCGTCCTCGATCTTGCAGCGCTCGAGAACGGCGGCCTTGTCGTGGCCGCGAGCGACGCTTTTTTCGGGTCCCCGCAGAACCTCGTCGCCCCGGGACCGGCGCGGACGATGGGCGAGGGCTGGGAGACCCGCCGGCGCCGAGACGAGGGGAACGACTGGGTCGTCGTACGGCTGGCCGCGCGTGGCGAGATCCGCCTCGTGGAGATCGACACGACAAACTTCCTCGGCAACGCCCCCGAGGCGGCCGCCCTGTCCCTTGCCGATCTCGCCGACTCACCGCTCGCTGATCCTTCCGCGGAATCGGCGAGCGGGCTTGTCGCGGAGGCGGTCGGCGCCACCGGCTGGGCAGTGCTGCTTCCTCGGACCCCCTTGCAACCGGACACGAGGCACCGGTTCCTGATCGACGGCACCAAGCGGGCGACCCACGTCCGCCTCGACTCCTTCCCCGACGGGGGCATCGCCCGCCTCCGCCTCTGGGGTAGCGCGACCGCACGGGGATAGCACAAGCGCTCGCCGCGAGCAGCAGCCCGTTGACCACGCACGGAGTACGTCAGGCGAACTCGGGTTTGCCGGCGGGGAGACTGAAGCGGAATGCGGCGCCGCCGCTCGGCGCGGTTCCGACGGTCACGGCGCCGCCGTGAGCCTCCACCATGCCCTTCACGATGTAGAGGCCGAGACCGGTCCCGCCGGGGTGCCGCCTGCTCCCGCGCCAGAACTTCGTGAACACCCGATCGGCCAGCTCCTGCGGGATGCCAACACCTTCGTCATTGACCGTGACGGCGACACCGTCGTCCGACGGTTCGACGACGATCTCGATGCCTCCGCCGCCGTGCCGTACCGCGTTCTCGAGCAGATTCCCGAGTACCTGGTCGATCTTGTCCGGGTCCAGCCAGGTCTCAGGGAGTTCGCCGACGACAGTGACTTTGAAGAGATCGGCGGGCAGCCCTCCCGCGACCAGGCTTGCTAGCTGCCGCTCGATGGCAGTCGGGAGGTGGACGACCTGGCGATGGAGCTGGAGCCGCCCGGAGTCAATACGGGCGATGTCGAGCAGCTCGGTGATCAGGCGAGTCAGCCGGTTCGCGTCCGCATCGACTGTCTCGAGCATGAGCCGCCGCTGCGCATCGGTGAACCGCGACCACTTCTCGAGCAGCGTGGCGGTGAAGCCTTTCACGCTGGTCAGCGGGGAGCGCAGCTCGTGCGCCACCGTTGCGATGAGCTCTGAACTGTCGCGGTCGACGCGCTCTCGCGCACTGTTGGAGCGCAGCGACACGACCACCCGGATGACCGGGCCGAGCGGCCTTGCCCGGACGTACCGCGCCGTCACCAGCAAGATCCGCCCACCGGGTAGGGCAAGTGCACGCTCCGGCTGGCCGGTACGGGTCGCCATTCCCTCATATGGCCTGGTGCACCGCCACCAAGGCCGGCCGTGGTCGTCGAAGAGCGGGAGCACGTCCGCGAGTGGCTGGCCGAGCGCATCCGGGACGGTGCAGCCGATCAGCCTGGCGGCGGGGCGATTCATCTGGATGATGCGTCCGGATGCGTCAGCAACGAGGACGCCGTCAGGAATCTCATCCAACCCGACGTGCACGCCGCCACCTCCCGCACCGCGCGGGTTCCGGGGACGGTCCCCTGAGCCAACTCACTGGGGCGCCAGGCCGCGAACACGCGGGCCGACCTCCCTGTATACGGACGGTGAACAAGGCTACTGCCTCCGGTGAGGTCGCGTCTCTAGCGGTTCGACCCGCTCACCGCGTCGCTGTGACCGGGCCGAGGCGTAGAGGCAGACTGCGGCCGCTGCCGCCAGGTTGAGGCTCTCTGCTCGTCCGTGAATCGGGATACGGACGACGGCGTCGGCGAGCGCCAGGGTGTCCGGCGGGAGGCCCCACGCCTCGTTTCCGAACACCCAAGCCGTCGGCGTGGCAAGCTCGCCGGCGTCCAAGGCCGCATCCAAGTCCTGGCTGCCGTGCCCGTCCGCGGCTAGGACGCGCAGGCCGGCATCGCGCAACGCGGACGTCGCCTCCGCCGCGGTGATATCGGCCACGAGTGGCAGATGGAACATGCTGCCTGCAGTGGCGCGGACACATTTCGGGTTATAGGGGTCGACCGACCCTTCGGTGAAGACAACCGCGTCCGCGCCCGCCGCGTCGGCGGCCCGGATGATGGTGCCGGCGTTGCCCGGATCGCGGACCTTCGCAAGAACTGCAACCAGCCGCGGATCGGCCGCGAGGACGGTCGCGAGGGACACGTCGACATAGCGGCAGACGGCGACGATGCCCTGTGGGGTAACAGTGTTGGCCAGTGAGCCGATCACGTCCCCGCTGGCGAGGTGGATCGGCGCGCCCACCGTCCGAGCGGCGCGAACGAGCTCGGCGTGGCGTTGCACGGCCTCGGCCGTCACGAAGATCTCATCGACGATGCCCGGCTCGCCCACTGCCTCCCGTACCGCTTGGGGGCCCTCCACCAGGAACCTGCGCTCCCGCTCACGGAAGGCGCGCTTGGCCAGACGTCGCGCGGCCACCACTCGCGGCGACCGTACCGACGTGAGTTCGGGCGGGGATGTGCCGGGCCCCCCACGATGACGGCGAGCGTTACCAAGAGGGGCTGGCACGGGACGCTAGGCCGCCGGGGCGTTCCGGTCGGCTGGGAGGGAGCCTTTGGCGAGCTCGGCGAGGGTCGCGAACGCGGCCGCGTCGGTGACGGCAAGGTCGGCGAGCATCCGACGATCGACCTCGACGCCGGCGGCCTTAAGGCCCTGGATGAAGCGGTTATAGGTGATGCCGTTCTGCCTGGCAGCAGCGTTGATGCGCTGGATCCAGAGCTGGCGGAAGTCGCCCTTACGGTCCTTACGATCCCGATAGGCATAGACGAGGGAGTGGGTGACCTGCTCCTTCGCCTTGCGGTAGAGGCGGGACCGCTGCCCGCGGTAGCCGCTGGCGCGCTCGAGGGTGTCCCGGCGCTTCTTGTGGGCGTTGACCGCCCTTTTCACGCGTGCCACGAAAACTCCTTGGTACGGGTGGCGTCAGGGGTGTCCGGTGGGGCTGTTCGATCGGAGCACCCCGGGTCAGCAGTTACCTGTTCAGCGGCCGAGAAGCCGCCTGGCCTTCTTGGTGTCGGCAGACGAAATTACGACCTCGTTCCACAGGCGACGGGTCCTGGAGGACGGCTTGTGCTCGAAGTGGTGGCGTCGGTTGGCGCGACCGCGCATGATCTTGCCGGTACCGGTGATCTTGAATCGCTTGCTCGCACCGCTGTGCGTCTTGTTCTTCGGCATGGTGCCGTCGTTCTCCTCGTCGTGGTCCGGCCGATCTGGCACGTCGCCGACCGGTCTGGCGGTGGTCGGCGGCTCCCCGTACACGCCGGCCACGCCCGGCCTTGGCGGCCGGTGTGAGCGGCAGGGAGCCGCCAAAGTCTCAGGTTGCGGAGGATTCCGCGCTTTGTTGCCTGGCTGTGCTCTGCTCGCGCTGTTGGCGGCGAGCTCTGGCCTCGGCCATGGCCTCGGTCTTCTTCTTGTGTGGTCCGATCACCATGATCATGTTTCGGCCGTCCTGCTTGGGTGCCGACTCGACGAACCCGAGCTCCTGGACGTCGTCGGCAAGCCGCTGCAAGAGCCTGAACCCGAGCTCTGGCCTGGACTGCTCCCGGCCGCGAAACATGATTGTGATCTTGACCTTGTCGCCCTGCTTCAAGAACCGCTCGACGTGACCTTTCTTGGTCTCGTAGTCGTGTGGATCTATCTTCGGCCGGAGCTTCATCTCCTTGATGACAGTCTGCGCCTGGTTCTTGCGTGCCTCACGGGCCTTGACCGCGGACTCGTACTTGAATTTTCCGAAGTCCATGAGCTTGGCAACCGGAGGACGAGCCATTGGTGCGACCTCAACCAAGTCGAGTTCGGCTTCCTGGGCGAGCCGCAAGGCATCTTCGATGCGGACGATGCCCACTTGCTCACCGTTGGGACCGACGAGCCGGACCTCGGGGACGCGGATCCGGTCGTTGATACGGGGCTCGACGCTGATGGGACCTCCTAGGGAAGTGCGGTTATGCAGATACTTGACCCAGGGTTCTTCCCCGACATACCCAGCGTCGAAGCAACCTTGCGGCCCTGGATTGTCGGGCGAAGGAAGAGCTCCTAGGACCCGTGATGTCACTGGCCTCGAGCACGGAAAAAGGCTTCCGTGCCGACGCATCACGGAAGCCACCAACGCAACCCGGAACCGCGAGATTCCTCTGATCCGGGATTCACAGCCGGCGCGAACGATCGACTGCGATCTCGTGACCCGACGACCTCCGGTCGATGCGGGTGGGAGGTGGTCCTCCACTTTGCGAGCCCGGCGAACCGGGCTGGTCGACCGCCAGAGTAGCAGCTAGTGCCCACCTCGACACAATTCGACACATGCCAAACGGGAGCCCATTCATCGAAGAACACGTCCCCTCGGTGATTCCTTGTAAGAGATCCCACGCGGGCGCCGCCGCCTGTCCGGGCGGCAATCGATCCTGATCAGACCTGGAGGCCGCGCAGTGGCGGAGTATTGACGACGGCGATCTGGACTCCGCCGTCGACGCGGGAGCGCATGATCGGATCGGCTGCCAGCCTCGATGCCAGCTCCGCGGCTGCATCACGCAGCTCGGCGGGATCGGCGCCGGCTCGCGCGACGAGCTGGATCACCAGGTCAGTACTCTGGTCCGCTCCCGGTTGGAGGAACGTACCGGAGAAGGCTCGAGCCATATCCTCAGTCGCGTCCCGTATCGCACCGATCACTGCCGGGTCATCGGCAAGGGGCGCCATGGCCCGGCCTTCGGCCCGGGCCCAGAGCACGGCTCCAGACAGTTCCACCGTGGCCGGCCCGGCCGGGTCGATGACAACCAGATCTGCACCCTCGGAGAGTGCCCCTGCGCAGACGCGCTGCGTCGAAGCGGGCACCGGGCGAGCCCCCGCCTTCCAGCGCGAGAGCGCGTCGAGCGAAGTGAACGCCGGGAGCGCGATCCGTCCATCCGATCCCTTGATCGTGATCAGCATGACCTCGACCGCCTTCTCCGACGGCGAGGCCCGACCCGCGCGCGGCTCGACCCCGACTCGGGCCACGCCCGGTTCCGCGGGCGGACCAGCAGCCACTGACCGGTCCTCCACTCCCCCCGTCAGCGGCTCACGCTCACCTCGTCGTGGCGCCGGCTCACCACCGGCACGAGCAGCGACTGGCTCCTCCCCTAGGACGGTCGTGACGACTGCCGCCATCAGCCGGCGGTTGGTCAAAGCCTCAACCAGCTCTGATTTGCCGAGACGACCCGCCCGATAGGCCGCCAAGGCCTCAGTGACCTCGCGATGTGCCGAGCCGTCGTCGCCGGAGAATCCCGAGTCCGGGACCGTCTTTCCGTACACCATCTGACCCTATGCGACGGGTCGTGCGCCGATCATTTGTCAGCCGAGGTCGACGATGGCGGCGACCGGTCCTCCGCCGGAGGGACCCTGATGCACCGCCGCCACCGAGACGAACACCGCCGGGTCGCCGGTGACCGACGCGGCCACTCCGCCAACACACGCCTTGATCTGCCGGTGCCAGTGGACGTCTGAGTCGTCGAGCATGATGTTGCGCCGGTCGCGTACGCGCCCGCTGGGGTCGGCCTCGCACTTGAGGAACACATTCACCAGGCGGCCATTGAGGTCAGCCGGATGCGGTCGCTCCGGCAGGTCCAGACCAGCGGAGCGGATCGCACTCCACACACCGTCGGCGTCGAGCGCGTCACGCATCACCGCGTGGCCAACACGGTACCGCCCGCCGATGCCTCGTACGTTGCCGACCACGACGATCTGCGCGCGGTCGAGTTCCACTCCGGATGAGCACGATGCGACGGAGGAGTAGAGCGAAAGGTCTCGATGGATCTGGTCGGCCTCGGGCATGGCGATCTCGCCGAGTGCGACCGCGATCCCCAGGGCCGTGGTGGAGTTGGACACGTCCATCGACTTGAGCGTGTCCGTCGTCCACACATCCTTGCCGCGAGAGTGTGCGTTGGCGATCGTGTCCATGGTGAGCAGAGGGGTCTTCGTTTGCACGTAGTGGACGTCGTCCGTATCGTCGATTCCGGCGACCTTCATCGCGTCCCTGACCCCTGCCGCCACCTTCTCGACCATGGCCGGACGGCCGATGTCCTCTGGCAGGATCTGCTCGCTCATCGCTACGCCCACCGACACTCGTGGCTCGTCGATCGGCGCATACGTGGCCTCTCGGGCGTACGCGAAGACCGTCGCGTGCGGTGACAGCACCCCGTCGGTACCGCCCGACCAGACGAGGGGGACCCGGCCGACCTCTTCAGCAGTACGGCTCCCCCGCGCGATGAGGACCTCGCGGAATGCCCGGTCGGCGAGTATCCGGGTGTAGTCGTTCACGCCGCCGTTGCCCTCGGTCTTCCCGATGACAGCGAGCACGTCGTCGGCGGCGAACGCGTCCTCGCCGATGCATCGATCAAGTCCTGATGCGTCGGTGACGCTCTCGATGGCGACTTTGCGAACCTCGATCGGCCTGCTCACGGCTCATCCTCTCGCCCTGCTGAAGGGCGGTTGTTCAGGCCCCCCGAATCCAGCTGACCAACCGCCAGCCGCTTACCACTGGTGGAGCTCACTGATTCTCCGCGGTGACGACGGTGCCAAAGCGGCCGGTGACGGCCTCGGCGATGTGGTCGAGCGAGGTGATCACAGCGAACCGCCCGCCCGCCTCGACGAACCGCACTGCCGCCTCCACCTTGGGCCCCATGCTGCCGCTGGCGAAGTGCTCGGCCGCGGCGAGCCTGCGCAGGTCTGCGGGCTGTATCCGACCTACCGGCGCTGCCTCACCGGTCCCGAAGCCGCGCTGGACATGATCCACATCGGTGGCGATGACCAGCGCATCCGCCGCGAGCGTACGAGCGAGCAATGCTGCCGCCAGATCCTTGTCGATCACTGCTTCGACCCCGCGGAGGCTGCCGTCCGGCTGCCGGACCACTGGTATCCCGCCGCCGCCGGATGCGACGACGATGAACCGCGCGCTGATCAGTGCACGGGCAGCCGGGGCATCGAGGATCTCCAGCGGCTCGGGTGAGGGCACAACCCGCCGCCACCCGCGCTCGCCGAGATCGACCCAGCGCTGGCCGCGCTCGATGAGCGGTTGTGCGTCGGCCTTCGGCAGGAAGCGACCGATCGGCTTGGTCGGCGAGGCAAAAGCCGGGTCGTCGGGATCAACCCGAGTCCGGGTGACGAGCACGGCAACTCGCCGCCGAAGGTGACGGTCGGCGAGATGCTTCTCGAGTGCGTTGAGGATGAGGAAGCCGATGGTTCCCTGTGTCTGGGCGTCGCACCAGTCGAGTGTGACCGGCGGTACGACGTGAGCCGCAAGCTCGTTCTTCACCAGCAGGTTGCCAACCTGGGGACCGTTGCCATGGGTCAGGACGACCTCGACGCCCTGGGCCACGAGATCGGCGACCCGCTTCATGGCGAGCTCAACGGCTGCGGTCTGAGCGGCAGGGGTGGCGCTGCCGTCAGGACCGGTCATCGCATTGCCACCGAGCGCGATCAGGACCCGCACGGCGCCGACTCTAGGTGTGATCCCCCGAACGGAGTATGGGCAGAGACTGCCCAGCCCGTGGCGCTCGTTTGGCACGGCCTGCCCAGCCGGCGCTTGGACCCGAAAGCCATCGGTAGTACGTATCGCATGAAGGCACCTTCACCCGATAGGTACGGGTGGAGGTGCCCTTCATGTCGACCGGGATCGATGCAGTGCACCCCCCATCCAAGCTCGACGGCGGGATCACGGCTCCTCGACGGAGTCCAGCCAGTCGCGGATCGCCGGACCGTCCTCGCCGAGGACCGGTGGCGCATCGTGTACGAGATCCACCTCTGTGCCGCGGTTATCGAAGAACCGCAGCGGCGGCCCGGGCAACGTGACCGTTCCGAGTGAGGAATGGGACACGTCCACAAGGAGATGCTGGGAGCGCGTCTGCTCCCATTCGTACACGCGATCAAGGGTACGGACTTCGCCAGCGGGCACGCCGATCTCGGCCAGTCGCGGCAGCCACGAAGCCAGCGGGTGTTTCCCGAACGCAGCGTCGAGAAGGCCGACCAGCTCGGACCGGTTCTGCACCCGGTCGGGGTTGCTAGCAAAACGCGGATGGTCAGGGTCGACCCCAGCCAGTGGTGCGAACCGCCGCCAGAGCGCTTCGCTGCCTACCGAGATCTGGATGATGCCGTCAGCACAGGTGAACGAGCCGTACGGGCAAATCGACGGATGATGGTTGCCCTGGGCGACCGGCACCTCGCCGGCCACGGTGTAGCGGGTGCCTTGGAATGCGTGAACGCCGACGATCGCGGCGAGCAGGGAGGTCCGGACGACAGTGCCGCGCCCGGTCCGATCCCGCTCGCGAAGCGCGGCCAGGACACCGTAGGCGCCGTACATCCCGGCGAGCAGATCACCGACGGGTACACCGACTCGCATCGGCTGGTCGGGGGACGGCCCGGTGAGGCTCATCAGGCCCGCCTCACCCTGCGCGATCTGGTCGTACCCGGGCCGTCCACCCTCCGGCCCGTCGTGGCCGAAGCCGGTGATCGAGAGCAGTACAAGCCGAGGGTTGAGCTCGTGGAGCCGCTCGGCGGGGAAGCCAAGCCGGTCAAGCACCCCCGTCCTGAAGTTCTCCACGAGTACGTCGGCGTGCCTGACCAACCGAGCGAGTGTCGCGGAGTCAGCGGCCGACTTGAGGTCGAGCGCGATCGACTCTTTGTTGCGGTTGCAGGAGAGGAAGTACGTGGACTCGCGGCCGTCCTCGGGTCCGACGAACGGTGGGCCCCAGTGCCTCGAGTCGTCTCCATCTGGTGCTTCGACCTTGATGACACGCGCGCCGAGGTCACCGAGCATCATCGCCGCGTGCGGGCCGGCGAGCGCCCGGGACAGGTCGAGGACGACAAGCCCGTCGAGTGGTCCAGGCAACGGCGCACCTCCTGTGTCGTGATCGTGTCAGGTCAGGCTAGTCGGGC
>DASYTV010000262.1:0-4591 GCA_036001885.1 Actinomycetes bacterium | reverse complement strand
ACCCGGCGGGACGCCGAGGCGGCCCGCCGGTTCTTCCAGCAGGCCAGGACCACCACCGGTGTGACCCCGTCTGAGGTCGTCACCGACCGCGCGCCCACCTATCCGCGAGTCCTCGATGAGATGTTGCCCGCCGCGTGGCATCACGTCGAGCAGTACGCGAACAACCGGGTGGAAGCCGACCACGCGCAGCTGAAACGCCGGCTACGCCCCATGCGTGGCATCAAGACCATGACCGGGCTTCGAGTAGTCGCCGCGGGCCATGCGTTCGTTCAGAACCTGCGCCGCGGTCACTACGAGATCGCCGCCGACCAACCCCGAAACCTCCGACTCGCCGCAGCGTTCCGCCAACTAGCCACGGCAATTTGAGGCTCCGCCTAGAACGAACAGCCTGCTCGGCACGCCCCGCTATCGATTAATGCAACAGACCCTCCCCCGGCGTGGTGCAAGATCGCGATGTCGCGCTCGCGCCCGGTCAGCGCAGCAAGCCGGCGGGCCAGGAGCCGGAGCATCTGCTCGTGCTCCTCGAGCAAGCCGATGTTTGTCTCGGCCGACGGGTCGGCCAGGTCCTCGGCGAGGCTCGAGCCCTCGTCCTCGCCGGTCGAGAGGGACACGGTCGGTACCACGTCGAGGGTCGCCTTGAGTTCATGGACCTCTGCGACCGTTATCTCGGCCCGGTCGGCGACCTCCTCGATCGTCGGCGAGCGGCCAAGCTCGTGCTCCAGCTGTGAGGTCGCGTTCTCCATGGTCCGGGCCTTCGAGCGCACCGACCGCGGGAGGAAGTCGTTGGCGCGCAGGCCGTCGAGGATCGCGCCGTGGATGCGAACGCAGGCCGTATGTCGCGAACTTGACATCGCGGCCGGGGTCGAACTTCTCGACGCCGTCGATGAGCGAGGTAGCCGAAGAAGTGCAGCTCCTCGCGGTCCACCCGCGGCGGCAGCTTGCCGACGACGCGGCTGACGGCGCAGCCGACCAGGCTGAGGCACTTCTGGACGATGCGGTTCCGTACGGCCTGGTCGCGGGTGGCCGCGTACTCGGCCGACCACAGCGAGTCGCCTTGGTAGGCATCGAGCCGGACCAGGAATTGCTCCGACCTTGCCTCGGCGGGGCGCTGTCGCACAGGCGGATCGCGGCAGATCCGGGCGTTTCGCCCGACGCGGTTATCCGGTGACGGGCTCGGTGCCTCATGGTTGTCGATCACTGTCAACCCGCGTTGAGGGCAGCTTCCTCGATCGCGGCCAGCAGCCTCTCGAAGGTCCTCTTCAGCATCCTGTCGATCACGGGACCGGTCAGCCGTCCCAGCGGGCCACCCTTTGGCACATATCGGTAGTCGAATGTGATCGCCGTCCCGTCATCCTCGGGTTCGAGGGTGAGCCTGGACTCTGCCTGCTTGAACGGGACAAGAGCGGATGGCTGATTCGCAGTGGCCACTGTGCGGCCCTCTTCCCAGGCGGTGATCGTTTCGACCAACGAGCCGACCGGCTTCAGGTCCACTTGGCGGCGGGCACCCACTCCGTGGGCCTGATCGCCGATGGGTCGAGAGGCCCTGAGGCCATCCCAGTGGTCCGCCAGGTTCGGGAAATCCGCGCACACGCCCCAAACTGAGTCGGGCGACGCGGCCACTTGTCGTTGCACGGTGAGGTGACGTTCGCCCATGGTGCTTGCTCCCCTTCGATCACGTAGCGCTCTATAAATCCGGGGCCTTCTGGGCCTCCGCGCGGACTCTTGGGTCGATTGGCGTCACGGGTCACGAGGTGACATTCGGGATCGACTCGATTGGCCGCTCGAAGGTGTCATCTTCGACGCCATTTGGAAGTCAGAGAATCCCTTCTGAGCGAACGACCTGTCAGCGGGGCATGAGCGTGCGTTTGGTCGAGTGCTCCTCGCCATGGACCACACCACGCGCGGCGAGTCCGAGCGCCCAGACATCGACGTCCGCTTGGGCATCTGAGTCCCCTTGGGCATCTGCGTCGAGTGTGCGGAGTACGGCAGCCAACACTGGGTCCTGGTCCAGGTGTGCACCGATGTGGTCCAGACCGGCAAGGGGGACGAACTCCGCATTCGGGATCTCACGCGCCGCCCGCTGCGCTCCGTCGAAGAAGTCGACATCTGCGGCGCCGACGAACAGGAGGCACCGGAACTGCCACGAGCGAAGGTTTACCGCGATGTCGCTCTCGGCCAGCATCGCGGCCGACGCGGCCTCGATCGCGGCTGGGTCGTTGTCGAGCCAGAGCGCTCGCTTGTCTGCTGGTAGCGGTGCACCGGCCCATTTCGCCAACGCGTCCACGAACGGCTCCATGGTGCCGCCGGCCCGCGACGCCGCGAGGCTTTCGGTGATCAGGCGCCCCAGGGCGGTGTCCGGATCCATCCGATTGGGCTGCTGGCCACCGATCACCAGCGACAGCACCCGGTCCGGAGCATGCTCGCCGATCCCGAAGCACAGCCGCCCGCCGTAGGACGTCCCGACGAAGTGCGCACGCCGGACCCCCATCGCGTCGAGGACGCTGACGGCATCCGCCACGCGCAGCCGCATGGCATACGCCGCACGTTCGTGTGGCTTGTCGCTACGTCCCACGCCGCGGTGGTCGACGTAGACCAGGCAGAACTGGTCAGCAGGCAAGGCTTGCGCGATCGGTGATAAGCGCACAGCCTCGACCGAGTCCACCAACCCGCCATAGAACACCACCGGCGCACCGCCGCCACCGTCGTCCTCGAAGTAGACGCGCGTGCCGTCGATGGAATTGCGGGCGTACGGCATGACCAAGCCTCCCGGCAGCCGAGATACGCCCAGCATGACACCTTCGGACGGGGAGAGTTGATCATCCTCTCGGCGGCATGGTCGCGCGATGAGCGCGCTCCGCGGCAGGACAGGATGTTGCGTGCTCGGTCTGCTGGGACGGCGTTCCGCGGGCCGAAAGAAGGATCACTCGCCCTGAACGTCAAGAGCAGGTTTCTAGATTATCTATCAAGGATCAGACGGGTTCGGCATCGACATGGGTTCGCCGCCGGCGTTGACTGGAGCTACCTCTACGACTTAGAGCCACCGGAGTCGCCATGATCATTCTCATCGGATTGGTCATCCTCGTCGCTGCCGTCGTGGTCGGGCTGGCGGGTGTGCTGAGCAATGGGGGTTCTGAGCACACGCTGACCGACCAGTTCTCTGTGTTCGGCTATCACGTCACCGGCTCGACCGGCCTGCTGTTCCTCTACGGCATCGTGGTCGGGGCGGTGGGCCTGTTCGGGTTGAGCCTGCTGCTGGCCGGTGCCCGGCGGACCGCGCGTCGCGGCCGCACCGCCCGCAGCGAGCTCAAACAATCCCGTCGCGAGACGGCCACAGCCAACCAGGACCGCGACGACCTCGCCCAAGCACGGCAGCGGGAGACCGCCGGCGCCGACGCGGACCTGGACCACCGAGAAGGGCCACCGGGCTAGCGGGAACACCAGCGAACCAGGCCTAACGGCAACACCGAGCAGGCCGGCGCAGACACGAAGGACGCCTTCAAACACTGACCCAGCGTGACCGAGAGGAACTGTCATGTCAGAACCGGGATCGCCGGAGGTAGCTCCTGGAACTACGGGATCCGCCCACAGCACGGCGAGCCACCTGAACGGCGATGACTCCCCTCAAGGAACACCCCCAGCAAGGCCCACCCGGTCGACCCGCGGCACCCGCCAGACACCCGAAGGGCGCCGGCTGACCCAACGGATCTCGCTGCTGCTCGGCCAGCGGACGAGCCTCAGCCAAGTGATGCTGGTCGTCCTGAGCGCCGCGCTGATTCTCGGGCTGATCGGCTTCGCCGTTCACGCCTTGTGGATCGTTGCCGTCATCGTCATCGCCCTCGGCCTCGGTTACATCGCCGCCAACAGCCGACGTGACCGGACCGACGCCGTCAACCAGCGCCAAGAAGACGATCTCGACACCGAACGACGCGGCTGACGAACAAACCCGGCGCCGCCGTCTGGAGCCCAGATCAAGTACGAGCAGCGCGAACGGGACCGAGTGGCCGTCATCGTTGCGCTGCTTGTTGTTCCGGGTTCCCGGCCAGGTGGTCTGGCACGGTAAGAGTCGCTGCCGAGGTTCATCAAGGGCTCGCAAACGGTCTACCTGAGAGTGCTGGGTCGCGAGGCGGGCTCCCCGCCTGGAGCGTCGCGCAGGGCACCCCCGCCGGCCGTGGATCTTGTCATTGAGCGTAACCGTGCCTCGATCTCGCCGGAGCGGCGCTCAAAAGCGCGCGACCCGTCGGCCTCCGAGCCTCGGCCTCGCGAGCCGCTCTGACGAGGAGCCGGACCGCAAACAGATACGGCGTTGCGCACTTTCATGCATCGGTTCGTCGCGCTGTCATCGGCAGATGAGCAAGATCGACTGATCCGCACATTCGGCAGTTGCGTTTACCTGTCCGCGGCCTGTCAGTTCCTCTCGCGGCGGCTGCCTATCCGAGTGGCAAGTGCGCGCCGACCAGCCAGCGGCGGTCTCGGGCGCGGGTCTATCGGGCTTGCTGATGAGGTTTGCTCAAGTTGCTCGTTTCCGCTGCCGCCGGGGAGGGGTTGGCTGGCAGTAGGCAGCCGATGCGCGGGCTCGACTGGCGGGAGGAGG
>DASYTV010000261.1:0-1732 GCA_036001885.1 Actinomycetes bacterium | reverse complement strand
CATGTACTCGTCCCCCGCCGTTGCGAGCTCGGCGCCGAGGGTGTTCAGGCGCGGGGCGGTCCTCGGCAGGGTCGGAGTCATGAGCACGTCATGCGTGTCCCAGAAGGCAACGACCAGGCGGCTGTGCATGCGGATGGCGTCGACCGCGCGCACGTAGTCGGCCGCGGAAAGCTGCTTCGCCAGAGCGAGTCCCAATTGATTGAAGGGATCCAGGAGCGACTCATCGTGAATCGGAAGTGAAGCGAGGCCGGAGACGACGATGAGCTGAAACGGTGTGTGAAACGGCTCGGTGTCCGGACCTTCCTCCGTCACGTCGTGATCGAGCTCCTCGAGCAGCTTCGCGACACCTCGGACGCACTCCGCGACCTCAGCATCCACGGGAGCACGGGCGGTGGTCGTGAACCCGACTCGAAGTTTCCGACTGGTCGGTTTCGCCGCCGCGCGGAACGGGACATCGATCTCCGCCCAGTACGCGTCACCTGGCAGGTGGCCGGCCATCGCATCCAGCCCGGCCGCGGCGTCGGCCACGGTCCGAGTGATGACACCGTCCGTCGCGAGCCCCTCCCACGATTCTCCGAACACGGGCCCAGCCGAGATTCGGCCTCGGGATGGCTTGAGACCGACGGTGCCGCAACAGCTCGACGGTATGCGCACTGAGCCACCGCCGTCGGACCCGTGGGCAAATGCGCACAGGCCTGCCGCAACGGCCGCGGCGGCGCCGCCACTCGACCCACCCGGCGTGTGGTCCAGGTTCCACGGATTGTGGGTGGCGCCGAATAGCCCGTGCTCGGTCGTCGGCCGGCTGCCGAACTCCGAGGTGTTGGTCTTGCCGAGGATCGGGCAACCCTCATCCTTCAGCCGAGTCACCGGAAAAGCGTCACCTGGCAGCGAGAAATCCTCAAATGCCTTTGACCCGAGGGTCATCGGATAGCCGGCCACAGAGATCAGGTCTTTGATGGCGACCGAGACGCCGCGCAGAGGGGCGCCGTTGCGGACGCCGTCGGCGGCGCGTGCCTGTTCAATCGCGAGCTCGGGAGTCGTGAGCACGTACGCGTTGAGGACAGGGTTGATCGCGTCGATGCGTTCGAGGTAGGCCTCGGTCAGCTCCACCGACGAGACTTCGCGGCTTCGAAGCGCCCTAGCCTGGTCGAGTGCCGGCGCGAATAGATCCACGTTCGTAATAGTGAGTCAGATCCGGTCCGGGGTCCGGCACGTGGCCGGCAGGCTTCGGCAACCAGAATGAAAAGCGCGTTTGGCCGGGCCGTGTCTCGGCAGTTACCGCGCCGCCTGCGGCAAGCACGCGCTGCTTGACTATGGCAAGACCGATTCCTACGCCGCCCGTGGATCGGTCGCGCGACTTGTCTACGCGGTAGAACCGCTCGAAGACTCGCTCCAGCTCGTCCGCCGGTATGCCGGGGCCGCTGTTCAGGACCTCCACGTTCACCCGTCTGTTCAGCGCCTCGACGCCGACCTGCACCTCGCCGCCGCGGTCGGAGTACTCGGCGGCGTTGTGGAGCAAGTTGGAGAGGATCTCGGCCAGATGGTCGGGATCGACGAAGGCGACCGCCTGGTCGGGCATGCGCACCGAGGTGTGAATCGATCGGCGCTCGAGCAGCGGACGAACTGCCTCTATGGCGGCATGCGTGGCCGCCACGACATCCGTGTGGCGCGGCGCCGGTTCGCGGCTTTCCCCGCGGGCGATCGCTTCCAGCGAGGCCGAGAGCCGAACGAG
>DASYTV010000260.1:0-2636 GCA_036001885.1 Actinomycetes bacterium | reverse complement strand
CCAGTCCAAGCAGGTGCTCGACGTCCCGATCCGCGAAGCCTGCGACGACCTTGGCTGCGAGTCCCTGAGCGGCGGCCACGGCAAGCAGGTTCGCGTGGAGCGTTCCACCGTCCCAGAAGGCATGGCGGTAGGCTCTGTCTCCGTACTTCCAGGCGTTGCGCCAGTACGTCGAGGCGCTCGCGACGACGACCGGCGCCTGAGCCAGCGACGGCTCGACGCCGGCAGCCTCGATGAACGCGCCCCGGTAGTCACCGACACGCAGGCGCCGAAGCGCGAAGTCGTGCGCGCCGAAGTGGTAGATGCCCGCTGCAAGATCCGGGAGGTCACGGCAGGCGAGATAGAGGTCGACGTGGTAGAGAGCGCCCGTGTTCGGTGCCGCCCGGAAGTAGACGTCGCCGCCGGGGGAGCGCTTGACCTTCGTGATCCCGGCCGAGTAGTAGAGGACACGGGCGAGCGCCTGGAGACCCGGCACCTGCTCGGTTGGCTCGGTCTCTCGCCTGACCAACGCCGAGATCGCGCGGAGCGCCGAGACGGTTCCGGGCTGGAGCCGACGAGGGAGCGGGATCGTCTCGAGACCGCGGTAGAGCTTGAACGGGACCGGCTGGTTGTCCCAGTCGAGGTGGTGCGGGCTCGCGGCCAGCCGCTCCTCGGAGTGCTTCGTCCGCTCGTGATAGCCGCGAGCGACCTCAACGTTCTCGTTCGCCACGCGGCCACTCTATTGCCCGCACCGCGAGCCGGCGGCCCGCTGATTATCGCTCGCACTCGCGCGTGTTGTCTTCGACACACGCTGCTGATGGCGGTTGGGTGCCGGTCGGCACCTTTCTGCTGGCCGCGCTCTAGGTTATGAAGCGTGCTGCTTCGTCGGACCCGCCTGTGGCGTCGCCGGCACTGTAGGAGTGAGCGCCGGTGCCGGCCAGCTTGCCGGCGTCAACGATCAAGTACTCGTCGCGGATCGGCCGGCCGTCGAACCAGCATTCCAGGATCTCGTGCGTCCCGGCCGCGTAGCGGGCCTGTGCTGAGAGACTCGTGCCCGAGGTGTGCGGGGTCATCCCGTGATGCGGCATCGTCCGCCAGGGGTGGTCATTAGGGGCGGGCTGCGGGAACCAGACATCACCGGCGTACCCGGCCAGCTGTCCGCTCTCGAGCGCGCGGACGACCGCGTCCCGGTCGCAAATCTTGCCCCGCGCGGTGTTGACCAGGTAGGCGCCGCGCTTGATCTGGGCGATCAGCCGCTCGTCGAACAGGTGCTCGGTCTCCGGGTGCAGCGGCGCGTTGATCGTCACCACATCACACACGCGCACGAGCGACTCAACCGTCGGGTGGAAGGTGACACCGAGCTCCTGCTCGACCTCACTTTGCAGCCGGTGCCGGTCGGTGTAGTGCAAGCCGACCTCGAACGGCTTTAGCCGGCGCAGAACGGCCGAGCCGATCCGGCCGGCAGCCACCGTCCCCACCTGCATCCCCTCGAGGTCGTAGGAGCGGGCCACGCAGTCGGCGATGTTCCAACCGCCCTTGACCACCCATTGGTAGGAGGGGATGTAGTTGCGAACAAGCGCCAGAATCATCATCACCACATGCTCGGAGACACTGATGCTGTTCGAGTACGTGACCTCGGCAACCGTGATCCCGCGCTCGATCGCCGCCTGCAGATCAACGTGATCCGAGCCGATCCCCGCCGTGATCGCCAGCTTCAGCTTCGGCGCCTTGGCGATCCGCTCAGCGGTCAAGTAGGCGGGCCAGAACGGCTGTGAGATCACCACGTCCGCGTTGGGAAGCTCGCGCTCGAACACCGAATCCGGCCCATCCTTATCCGAGGTCACCACCAGCCTATGACCCCGCCCCTCCAAGAACCTCCGCAGCCCAAGCTCGCCCGACACACTCCCCAACAGCACGCCCGGGGTGAAATCTACTTGCGCTGGTGTCGGAGTCGTCTGCCCGTCGTAATACCGCTCGATCCTCGGGATCTCGTCACGAGCGTACGACGTCGGGTATCCGTCCACGGGGTCGTCGTAGAGCACGCAGAGAACAGTCGCCATCGGATAGCCGCCCTTCGTAACGCTTGCGTCTTGTGCCCAACACACTAGCCTCCGCACGCAGATTCGAAGTCGAGGCCGGGTCGGTCGGCTCATCTCGGCCGGTCTGGAAGCTTGCGCCGCGACCGGGACTACCGGCACTTCGAAAAGCCGGCGGGGATCGTTACCGCAAGCGGTACTCTGACCCTACGAGAAGCCGCTTACGAAGAGCCAATTCAAGGGGAGGCAGGCTGATGGAGACACTGACGCAGATGAAGTGCGTCGCGTGCCGCAAGGAGGCACCGACCGTGACGGATGCCGAGATCGCCGAATTTCATCGCCAAGTCTCTGACTGGGACATCGTGGAGCTCGATGGAATCAAACGCCTGAGACGCGTCTTTTCATTCGGCGATTTTGCGCAGGCGTTGGAATTCACGAAGAAGGTAGGCGAGCTGGCAGAGGAAGAGGGGCATCACCCTGCGCTGCTGACCGAATGGGGTAGGACGACGGTCACATGGTGGACGCACAAGATCAAGCGATGTCCCAGTCAGAGACTTGGCGATGAAATTCGGCGCTCTCGGCATCCGTCACGGTCGGTGCGTCCTTGCGGCACGCGACACACTT
>DASYTV010000259.1:0-2194 GCA_036001885.1 Actinomycetes bacterium | reverse complement strand
CCGGCTGCACCGCCACGGTCGACTGCCGCCTTCACGGCTGCGAAGATCGCACCCTGGACGGCTGCGGCGACGAGAACTTCGTGCCAGCCCCGTGATTCGTCGGTGGCCCGAGGCGCGTCCTCCTCACCGGCCACCCGCTTCCAGACTTGCTTGAAGATCGCGCCGGCAAGCAGCCCGCCGGCCACACTCGATGCATGGCCGAGCGGCCGGTAAAGCAACGCGCCCGCTTTGTTCACCGCAATTCACCCGCGCTTTCGTCGTATCAGCACCCAGCCCACGACCGCGGCGGCGGCAACAGCCACAGCGAGGGTGACGCCCTGCCGCATGAAGTACGCTCCAACACCGGTGACCTCGCCTTCCCCTTCCCGGACGATGTATGCACCTTCACCCGTACGGCCTCGCCCGCGCATGCGCATCCGGCTGAGCTTTTCTCGAGCTCGCGCCGGCACGTTCACCTTGGCCGTAAGGGCCGCCACGGTCGCGGCAAGCTCGTCGCGGGTCTGCTCGATGTCGCGCTGCAGTTCAGCGGTGCTCGGACTGCGCGAGGGTTCGGTTGTCTCGAGCCGAGCGGTCGCATCCGCCTCTGTCATGGCCGAGCACTCTCCTTCACGGCCTCGACGTCGAGTCGCGCGTTCATTACCGCCTGCTCAGGCACGGGCGGTATGGCCCGACGAACCTGGGAGCGCCCGACCAGGGCGAGCAGCCCGGCGAGCACGAGCAGAGCACCGGCGACAATCAACGCAGCCGCCCAACCGGGCAAGACCTCTGACAGACCGAGAATGGCTGCAGCGACCAGCGCAGCAAGGCTGAAGAAGGCGAACAGGCCGCTCCCCCCGAACAAGCCTGCACCGACGCCGGCTTGCTTGCCCTTCTCCGCGAGCTCTGCCTTCGCGAGCGTCAGCTCGGCGCGAACCAGCTGGGGGACAAGCCTGGTCAAATGCCGAACAAGATCCGCGACCGATCGGTCCCGCAGACCTGTCACCCGGGCGGTCTGCTTCTGTACGACCATGATTTGACCTCCGACACCTCGCTTGTTCCGCATACCCGGAGCTACTACCCACGAATGGCCGATGCCGCTGTCTACGCAGCTCAGAGCCACCGCCCTGGGTCCATTGAACCGAACGCCCGCCCGTCGCGTAGGGCTTCCGGACACGTGTGTCGGTCGGTGGATAGCGCATCTGCCGAAGCAGACTCTGAGAGGAGCGGAAATGAAGCGATTGTTCGTCCTGTTAGTCGGCATGATCGTCGGTGTCGGGTTGACGGTGTCACCGGCGGCCGCCTCGAACGGGCAGAAGATCCTCAGCTTCCACACCATGGTCGCGGTCAGCGGGCCTTTCGTCGGCTCGACCAACCCGATCCGAGGCATCAATGGCGGCGGACTCCCCTGGCAGATCGATGAGGGCAAGGGGCAGCTGTCGACCAGCGGCAGGCTTGAGGTGAAGGTTCGTGGCCTCGTCTTGCTCGAGGCGGCACCCGTCCCTGAGGCGCTGCAGGGAACCAACCCGGTTGCCAACTTCCAGGCGGTCGTGAGCTGCCTGACGCCAACGGACGGCGGCGTTACGACGGTGAACGTGGCAACGGCGCCGTCACCCGCAAGTCCGTCAGGCGATGCGAAGATCATGGCAAATCTCGACCTGCCGAGCCCATGCTTTGCACCGATCGTCTTCGTCGGACCGTCGGCGACCGCCTGGTTCGCGACGACCGGGCTGTGACGGTGTAAAGCCCGCTGATAGCCGCTGCTGCGCGACTCTCCCGTACTCTGGCCCCGCAAGGCATCACGCCACGCAACAAGGCGAGGCCGGAGGACGGGAGTGTCAATGCGGGAGCTTGTCCGCACCACTGACCAGGTTCTCACCTCGGCCGTCGAGTCGCTCCTGATCGACGCCGGCATACCGCATCAGATCCTCGACCGGGACTTCAGCGTGATCTCCGGGTCGATTAACGCGTTCCCGATCCGCATCCTGGTCGCCGACGATTACTTCCCGGAGGCCAGGCAATTGCTGAAGGACGCGGGCATGGACCGAGAACTCCCCCCGGACAAGAGGTAACCCCAGGGCCCACCACGGGACGAGCCGCGTTCCAGCGCGCCGACTCAGGTCCCGCGGCGGCGGAGCACCTCGAAGACGAATCCCACGGCCGCCGCGCCTGCGGCTACTGCCTCC
Source organism: Actinomycetes bacterium (assembly GCA_036001885.1). Taxonomy (GTDB): domain Bacteria; phylum Actinomycetota; class Actinomycetes; order JAKEEW01; family JAKEEW01; genus DASYTV01. Next base: position 32 of record DASYTV010000259.1, on the reverse strand, counting down.
GCGATCGCGCTCACCGTCTTCTCCGTGAACCA